>CAMOMM010000098.1 GCA_946619805.1 uncultured Bacillota bacterium
CCTAGCAGGTGGGTTTTGGTTTCGCACTTCGTGCTCAACCGTCTTAGAAGACGACAAAAGAAAACCGGGAACCCGGTTTTTTTCATTTATAGAAACGTTCAAATATCTCGGTTATCGGATCATGATTATTGGAAGCTTCAAGCAGAATATCCAGTTCATTTGTGATCCGGCTGTTGGAATTATGCACGCCAACGGCCAGCCCGGCTGCCTTCAGCATCGGCAGATCGTTGATGTTATCGCCTACAGCAATGGTCTCACTCAGATCCACATTCAGGATCTCAGCCAGTTTTCTCAAGCCGATTCCCTTATCAGCCAGGGGACTGTTAAACTCCAGATAACGGTTGCTGGAATAAGACACAGCCAGGCCTGCGGTAATGTCCGTTATCTCACCGGCGATCTTCTCCAGTCGGGAAATATCAGTATCCATGTACAGTTCCTTTATGATCGGTTCATCTTTAAGAAAATCAATGTTATCGCTGAATATCTCCTTTATCGGCATTCTTCCTTCGACGTATTTTCTTTCAGCATCGATATAGTTATAGATATATACCGTATCTTCCGTATAGACATGCACTGTCTGATTTCTTCTGACTGCCTCACTGTATAAAGCGCTGGCTGTTTCAAAGCTTATGCCCCGTTTATACAGAGGTCTGTTGCCTTTGTTTTCGGTTATGAAACCGCCGTTAAAGGAGATCGTGTATTCCCCTTCCTTATCATATAAACCCAGTCTTTTCCGTAATTCAAAAGTTGTATTGTAACCTCTTCCGGTGGCCAGTACGAACTTTACTCCCATTTCCGTCAGACGGGCAATTGATTCAACATCCTTATCCGATACCTGATGATCGCTATTCAGCAGAGTTTCATCAAGATCACAGGCAATTATCCTGTACATTATAGTATCTCCAGAAGATCAGAAAGCTTACTGATCCTTGTTACTTCATAATCACTTGGCCTGGCTCTTTCAGAAGGCCAGATCCAGATCGGTTTCATGCCTGAATTCAGAGCTCCGACAATGTCGCAGGAAAAAGTGTCGCCGACATAGACGCACTGGTCACACTTTACCCCCAGCTGATCTGCCATCATTTCAAAGATACGGGCATCCGGCTTAGTAATACCCACATCACCGGAAATGATGACCGCATCCATGTAAGGCAGCAAACCGGATTTTTCAACTTTACCCCATTGCGCTATATGGGCACCGTTGGTAAGAATTCCCAGCTTATACTTTTCCTTAAGTTTTATAACCGTTTCCATGGTCTCAGGGAAAAGCACGGTAAAAAGATACTGGTGTTCTACCCACCATTTACCGAAATTATCAATATCTATTTTTACGTTGTACCTTCTTTCGAAAGACTTCAGCACATGATCCTTTGGTGTGGCATTGCCATATTCATCATACAGAGCCAGATCCTGCAGCATTGATTCGAACAGAAGGCTGTTTTCCTCCACATCCGGCAGATAGGTTTTCAGCATGTAACGGTAAGTATCATAACTGTATCTGTAGCGGTCTCCCAGAGTATTGTCAAAATCAAAAATAACTGCCCTGATATTATCCATTACTCATTGTCTCCCAGTAAACAGCACTGCCGGTCTTCACCGTCAACCTGATAGCCCTGATTCTGCAGCCACCGCTGCCACTTCAGAGTAGGCTCACCGTCATCGGGAATCAACAAAGGAACCCCAATATCCCCGATACTGCGGCAGTTTTCAAATATATCCAGAGTGTCCCTCATTCGTAAGAAACGCTTGAGATTTCTCAGATTATCATTGATGTCAATGAACTGATATCTTATTTCACAGGCGTCCAGATACTCCTGCAGCTGACAGCTTTCCCTGCACATGCGGCTTCCATATACCTTGATCATTTACCTAAACCTCATATCCGACAATATAGCCGTTTCTTTCTGCGTAGTAGCTGCATAAACCCTTGCAAGTATCAATGATGACATCAGCATCAGGGAATTTCTCGACAATATATCCCTTCAGAGTCCGGGCATCTGCCGGATTGAGAACATGATCAATTCTGACCTTGCCCCCGTTATATCCCTGATTCATCATTTCAATGAAGGTTTCCTTGATGGCACGCTTCTGACCTTTGAACTTGCCGAAAGCATCAATAACGCCTTCCTTGGCACGCCCCAGCATCTTGATGTCCAGTACGCCGATGGCCTTGGCCAGTAATTTGTTCAGTCTCCCGGCATTGGCCAGATTATTGACGGAAGCCAGCAGGAAGCACAGTTTCACCTTTTCCAGATATTTGATGACACCTGCTTTGATTTCCTCAAAACTGCATCCCTGATCATTTAGTTCATTGATCTTGTCCATGATCATTCTCATGCCCGGACCTGTCATCCGGGAGTCAATGACCCAGATCTTCGCCTCAGGATGTTCTTCCAGATATTCCTTTTCAGCTATTCTGGCACTTTCATAGCTGCCGGACAGTTTTGATGAAATGGTTATGGCAAAGATCTCATCGGCACCTTCAAACTTGCTGAGCCAGTCACCGGTAGACGGACAGGCTGTTGATGATTTCTTCTTAGTGTGTTCCAGGGCATCAACCATTTCCTCCAGATCAAGCCCTTCCTCATCGACAAAGTTGCGGTCATCAACCGTTATCTGCAGTGAGGCATAATCATACGGTAATCCTGAAAATTCATACTGATTGCTGGACGAGTCTGCTACGATTTTCTTCATTTTCACACCTCCGTCTGTCATATCATTCAATGACCAGTCCGATCGGACAGTGGTCACTTCCCAATACTTCATCATATATCATTGTTTCCCTTATTCTGTCCTTAAGACTTTCGGAAACAATGAAGTAGTCAATTCGCCACCCGATGTTACGGCTTCGGGCGTTATTCATGAAACTCCACCAGGTATAGCGGTCAGAAACTTCCGGATTCTGATATCTGAAAGTATCGATGAAGCCGGCACCCAGCAGTTCGGTAAACTTCCCTCTCTCCTCGTAAGTAAAGCCGGCATTGCCGATATTGGCCCTGGCATTTCTGATGTCCATCTCGGTATGGGCGACATTGAAGTCACCGCACACTACCACCGGCTTGTTTTCCTCAAGCTTCTTAAGATA
Organism: uncultured Bacillota bacterium; assembly: GCA_946619805.1. Classification (GTDB taxonomy): domain Bacteria; phylum Bacillota_I; class Bacilli_A; order Erysipelotrichales; family Erysipelotrichaceae; genus RUG521. The sequence continues at coordinate 3,086 of CAMOMM010000098.1, forward strand.
CCGGCGGAAGTCATCTTCCCATACCATGCGGTAGTCAAGCCTGGTCAGTTCTCGTTTGACGTTAGGTACATATACGGTGATCAGATAATAATCTTCAAATTCCAGAGTTATTATGCGGCCTTCATGATCATGTTCATCAATTCCCATGCCATAGGTTACGCTTAACGGCTGTTTTCTGGTATAGATCAGTGTTCCGGAATAACCTTTTCTTTCTGCAGGATTGATGTATACCTGATAGCCTTCCGGTGAGAAATCTATCTGATGCAGTTCAGCCTTGACTTCCTGCAGGCAGTATACATCAGCATCTTCCCTGGCAAAAAAGTCTCCAAATCCCTTTTTAAGACAGGCACGGAACCCGGCAACATTCCAAGATATCAGTTTCATGCAACACCCTCTTTTTCTGTTTTTTCCATTATAGCACCGTAATCAGATAAAAGGCACTTTCATGCCTTTACTCCAGTGCAATGATACGGCATACCTGCGATTCAGTGCGTCTTGCCGTTATGTATCTGACTGCATGGAAACCCATTTTACGGGCAGTTGCGACATTGGCGGCCCCATCATCAATGAAAACCGTCTCCTCAGGTACTATTCCATACTTTTCAATCAGTTTCTCATATATTTTTTGATCTGGCTTTACACAGCCTTCCATGCAGGAAAAAACACCGCCATCAGCTGCCGTCATGAATTTCCGGTCGGCTATCCTGTCCAGATCCTGCTGACCTACATTGGAAAGAAGATACACATTGTACTTTTTCTTTAGTGATACCAGAAAGCTTACCATCTTTTCATTGGCAGTATATCTGAATGGCTTTCTTAATACTCTTTCGATCACTTCCGCATCGTCTGGATAAATACGACAGAAATCATCGATCATTGATTCTCTGGTCTTATAGAATCCCAGATCATAGTTCTTCCAGATTTCGGAAGAAGCCAGTTTTATAAAAACAGCACCTTCTGCCAGCGTATAGTCAAACGAGGCAACTGTTTCCAGGGACATTATGTTTGTTAATACCCCATTGATGTCAAACACAACATTTTTAATCATGGTCTCTCCTTGCTATAGTATATTACATCCCAGTATCTGTCATGATAGTAGAGTTCCTTCAGCCTGGTATATTCGTAAGCCATTCCAGCCTTTTCCATTACCCTGCGGCTGGCCGGGTTTTCCGGGAAGCACCCCGCATAGACCTTATGGACGTTCTTTGAGAAACAGTAATCCATAAACAGCTTAAGCGCTTCAGTAACATAACCATTATTCCAGTAGTCATGGCCAATGGCATACCCTACCTCAATGTAGTGAACGATCGTGCTTAACTGATTACACTGGTTTATCATTCCGATGACCTGCCCGCTCTTCTTTTCAATAATAGCCAGCACCACAAAATGATTATCGTGATAGCTCTGGATCATTCTTTCCAGAGTAAATGTACTAAGCTGTTCAACATATGGAGCCATATAATACTTCTGTACTTCCCTGTCATGATAGATATTTCTGAATATCGCTTCCCTGTCACCAGTCTCAAGCGTTCTCAAAACAACCAGATCACCGGTAAGTACAATACTGTCCTGATAAAAATCCGCAATCAGTTCACTCATGTCTTCATTATACTCATCATTGGCAAAAATGCCAATTTCCCTGAACAGTGTTTACATGATCGACGATAGCTGCTAGAATGATCCTGTCAGAAAGATCTGACGAAATCCGAAACAGGAGAGAGATCGGCCGATAGTTATGAACATTTTCATGTGCATGACTGCGGTTGATCTCTTTATTATGTTCGGGAGG
>CAMOMM010000099.1 GCA_946619805.1 uncultured Bacillota bacterium
ACTTGGATGCAAGCCTAAGAAACCGATAGGTTTGCTGATCCAGCCCAGATTTACCAGCATGCTGTTGACAGGTCCGTATTCACCTAACAGGTTACGGACAGCCAGCAGTGAAATAAACTGCGGTACGGCGATCGTGAAGATGAAGACCGTACGGAAGAATTTCTTCCCCTTCAGCCCCTTCTTGTTGATCAGTAATGCAAGAATGATGCCGCCGAAATAGCAGGTCAGTGTTGCGAAAATAGCCCAGATGAATGTCCAGCCCAATACCGGCAGAAATCTGTTCTTGATCTCAACGCCCAGTGAACCTTCCCCGGTAAAGACAGCCCTGAAGTTCTGCAAACCGTTCCAATGGAACAGGTTGGTACCGATGTCGTTCATGTCCTGGCTGTTGTATGTGGTAAAAGCCAGGGCGATCATGAAGATGGTCGGCAGGATCGTAAATACCAGAGCTGCAATGCAGGTAGGTGTCAGCATGGTGATGTGGAAACGGCTGTCAAGCAGTTCTCTTAAGTCATCACGGAAGCTTGTCGGTTTCTTGCCGATCTTTTCATCCATGTCTGCTTTGAATGATGAAGCAATGTTCATTTCCCAGATCATGAAATACATGATGATCACCGCAATAGTGACAAAGCCGAACAGAATGATCAGCTTGCAGTCAGAACCGATGGTAAAGGCACCAGTTACCGGGTCAAAGTCTCCGCCTTCAGAAAGATGAGTCAGTGACAGGTTGTACAGAGCCTTCCAGCCATATGGCGTATCGTTGATTGACGGACAGAATACCATGAACCGGATTATCGCAATCTGCAATAACAGGAATATTGCACCTTTGACATACTGTTTATGATAAAAGTTTCCTGCACCGAAAATAAAGTGGGAAAGCTTAGTTCCGATGGAACCGTCTTCGAAGCGCTTTCTGAAGTTGGAAAGTCTCTCCTTCAGCGGTTCCAGCAGATCTACATTCTTTTTTTTCGGAACTTTATTTAATGTAGTTGTCATATTATCCCTCCATAAATAACGTTCTCTTAATTAATCAGATTAAGTTTATGTTTTGTGTTTTCTCTATGCCTGTACAGGTAATTTTGCCGGGAATTCCTTCGGATTCTGTCCGTGCATCCACAGATATTCCATCATGTATAAACCTTTTCTGATGCCTTCCAGTGATTCGGTCTCAGATAAGATGACATCACCGGTAGTAGGATAAGGTGTCTTGTCGATCATGGCGCGTAATACTGCCGGAGCATTCTTTGAGTAGTAGTAAGTATTCAGAGTACCGGTCAGGAATGGCTGAGGAATGCCCCATTCGGCCATTTCTACCTGCTTGCAGGCCAGCATGTACTGGCTTTCAGTTACCTTGCCGTTGTCATAGCAGCTCTTGATGAAATCGCTGGCACCGACATAAGCCGGTACATTCAGGCAGTTGAGGTATGAATCATTCTGAACTTCCTTGCTGGAAAGATGCTTGACCAGAGTCTGCAGTGCTGCATACTTGTCAGCAGAAGATGTTGCGTTGATCATGAAGACCTTGCAGTCTGCGAAGGTACCGCCACGGTATACATCACCGGCAGCTACGCCGCTTAAACCGTTAACAGCTGCTTCTGTAAGAGTGAAGGTAGGGATCAGAGCAATACCCAGATTGGTTTCAGATAAGGCAGCCTTGGCTGAATTGTAATGCCATGCACCGCCGATAACTGCTAAGGCACCGCCATTCTTGAGGTCTGCTTCCCAGCCATCTGATGAAGCCCACTTGAATCCGTTAGGATCAGCAGCATATTCCTGCAGCCATCTTACGATTGCGACAGTATCATCACCCTGGCAGTTTGAAGTACCCTTGGAACCGCCGGAAACAGCTTCTGCACCATAGTAGATCTTAACGCTTGTGCTGTGATCAGGAACCTTTGATGCCAGTAATGGCCAGCTGTTGTTGAAGCCGTCATCACCGGTAACGGTAATGGCTTTGCAGCCTGCTGCCTTGGCAGCTTCTCTTAAGCCTTCAAATGATTCAGCCTGCTGTTCGCTGACCTTGGCCTTGTTATAGTACAGGAAGAGTGCCTGTGAGATATAAGGTACGCCATACAGGTATTCCTTGCCGTTTAATGTTGAATAGATGACATTCTGGAAGGAAGCCGGATTGTCAGCCTTGACCTGCCGGATCAGAGATTCATCCGCAAACGGCTTGGCACACTGAGTTGAAGCCAGCTTGCCGATGTTATCGTGAGCTACCGTGAAAATGTCAGCGGCAGCTGATGGGTCGTTTGTAACGGTACCGGCAACTGCACCGGTATCCATGCCCTTAACGGTTACCGTGTAGCCGAAATCAGGATGTGCAGCTACATAATCATCACATACTTTCTGGTAGAATTCTGCTGATTCTTCACCGACCCAGACAACGATTTTGGAATCTTCCGGTTTTGGCTTGTTGCCGCCGTCATCACCGCCGCCGCTGCAGCCGGTCAGAAGCATACAGGCTACCAGTAACACACTTATTAACTTTTTCATATTATTCTCCTTCATAAGTTAATGAATTGAACTGTACGATGTTTTTTCTATTAACATTGTGAATGTCCGATAATCACACAATGTCTTGTCCTTTCGGTTAAGCATAACCATGATCAGTCTTAACACCGGTACCAACAGGAATGTCAGTATTCCGGTCCACAGATACAGGGTCATGCTTTCAAATACAAATATGAATACGAATCTGCCCAGGACCTGATACCACCTGGCATAACTCTGTCGAGATTCATCAAACAGCGCTATACCGGTCAGCCTTCTGCCTATTGTCCCTCGGGCAGGATCACTCAGAGGAATGATCAGAAACAGGATTGCTTCCGCTATTCCCCGGGCCAGTCCCTTCAGCAGATATCCATGAAGATTGGCTGCGAACATTTCATCTCTGTACGCCTGATCTGTGCTCAACCGTTCCCTGGCCTTATTCAGGTCGTGTTCACACTGCTGCAATACCGTTTTTTCTATTTCCCTATAGTTTTCCACATGACGGTTATACTCTGCTGCCAAAGGTGTCTGAGTAATGATGTAGGTCAGAACCATGAACAACAGAAACAGGGAGACAACATCAAATCCGGTGGAAATGACTCTTTTAAGAAATACCGGTTTGCTATTATGTTTGCCGGATGGCACAGGACTGCTGTTATAGTCAGTCATACTAGCAAAGCTTCATGTCGATTCTTGTAGAGTAAACTGAAACGTCCTTGGCGTCGAAGGCCAGTCTTACTCTGTCAGCCTTGAAACTGTCAGATACACGTATCAGCAGCTGCTCGCCGGCAGCCTTGACTTTGGCAAAACGGATGTTGCCATAGTCAACATATCCTTCGACTTCCCCGGAAAGACCAGGTTCTCCTTCGCCAACGATACGGATCCTGTCACGGTTGACTGCATATCTGTAGTCGTACTTGTAGCAGTTGTTGCCATCGATCGAGTTGATCTTATAGCCGTTTTCCGGAGCCGTTTCAATTGTGTAATCACCAATGTTATAGAAGAAATGCAGGACACGGTCACCGTTTTCTTTGACTTCAGTCTTGGAGAATGTTCCGGTCATTGTTTCTTCATCACTGACAGCATGCAGGATCTCCTGACCGTTTTCATTCAGGTTGATCTTTTCATTTGCCAGGGCGAAATGATAGATGTCACCGGCTTTTACCTCATCGGAAACCAGAGCGAACAGATATCTGTCGCCGTTTTCCAGATATGCCAGATTCTTATCATCGGTCTTTTCAATACGTGATACCTTAAGTTCAAAGTCATTGCCTTCAACAATGGCATATGGCGGGATCTCAAGAGAAATCTCACTGCCCTTTACTGCCTTCTTATAAGCTTCAGGCATGACTACACTGTGGCCCAGTAATTCCATTCTGCCGTCAGCAACTGTAGCATGAACGGTATTGAATGAAGGTATCTTGTTCATTAATGTAACTTCGGTTTCAGCATCGAAGAAGTGAACCTTTTCCGGATTAGGTGTGGCATAGACAATGTCATCCGGATTGATGTCATCTCTGTCAACGACCTTGATGACAATGTTCTTTCCTTCGTCCTTTAATGTAAATTCTCCAAGGGCATCTCCGAGCTTGCCATAGACGATGGTCTCATTGCCGAGACGTTCAACGTTGGTAACAATGAGCTTGAGTCCGTTGCCTTCCTTATTCAGGGAAACATGCTCAGGACGGATACCGAAAGTAACGGTCCTGTCGCCATGGAGATATTCTTCGTGGATCTTGCATACTTTTTCATACGGCAGTTTTACTTCGTCACCGTTGACGAATCTTACCGTAACCGTATCGCCTTCTCTTTTCAGAGTAACATCAAAGAAGTTCATCTGCGGTGAGCCGATGAATCCGGCAACGAATTTGTTATAAGGTTCATTGTAGAGATTCATTGGGGTATCGATCTGCTGGACATAGCCTAATTTCATTACAACGATACGGGTACCCATGGTCATGGCCTCGACCTGGTCATGAGTTACGTAGATGAATGTGGTCTTCAGGCTTTTATGCAGAGCCGTGATTTCCGTACGCATTGCGGCACGCAGCTTGGCGTCCAGGTTTGACAGAGGTTCGTCGAGCAGGAAGACCTTAGGATCACGTACCAGAGCACGTCCCAGGGCAACACGCTGTCTCTGTCCGCCGGACATTGCCTTCGGCTGACGGTCCAGATATTCTTCAATATCCAGCATCTTAGCCGCTTTGAGAACACGTTTCTTGATTTCCTCTTCAGGCATCTTGCGATTTCTTAAACCAAACGCCATATTTTCATAAACGGTCATGTGAGGGTACAGTGCATAGCTCTGGAAAACCATTGCGATGTCACGGTCCTTTGGTTCCATGTCGTTTACCAGCGTGTCCCCGATAAAC
>CAMOMM010000100.1 GCA_946619805.1 uncultured Bacillota bacterium
GTCCTGATGATCAGAGGCAATCATGATTCCGCTGACCGTCTTAATTTCGGCTCACGGCTGTTTGACCGTCTGAATATCCACATTGTCAGTGAATATGACGGACATATCAGCCGATTCAGCAGGGGAAATACTGAATTTTACATGCTGCCGTTTATAAAGCCATTCCATCTGAAAGGATATGTATCTGAAGAGGAATATGCTTTGATAAGAAATTCCAATGACATGATCAAAGCGGTACTTGATAGAGAAACAGTTGATGACAAAAAGGTCAACATCCTGATGATGCACCGGTTCGTCAAGGCCGGGGATAAGTTGCCTGAACTATCAGAAAGTGAAAGCCAGTTAAGTGTCGGAACCCTGGATCCGGTTGACAGTTCTCTGCTGGACAGGTTTGACTATGTGGCTTTAGGGCATATACACAGACCTCAGATCATTAAAAAAGATACGATCAGGTACAGCGGTACCCCGATGAAATATTCCTTCAGTGAAGCTGATAATGAAAACGGTGTGGTCATCTATGATACCAACAGTCACGAAACAAGAACCATCAGGCTGAAACCGTTAAGAGAAATGCGCAGTCTGAAAGTCACATATGATGAAGCGATGAGTCTGCCTGACAGTGATGATCTGTTAAGAATAGAACTGCAGGATGAACCGCCTGTCAGCAATCCGCTGGATAATCTTAAAAGAAAATTCCCGAATCTGCTGTCACTGGTGCCTTTAAGACACCGGCAGCAGTCTGCCGGGATCTTTGCCAAGAGAACGGAAATCAGCTCCCGGGATACTCCGGAAGCGCTGTTTGCGGAATTCTTTGAACTGCAGGAAGGCCGTAAACTTAATGATGATGAAGAGAAATACTTCAGAAGTGTAATGGAAGAGTTACGGGAGGATGAAGCATGAGATTACAGAAACTGTCAATGCAGGCTTTTGGCCCGTTTAAGGAGAAGGTGGAAATAGATTTCCATCAGGAAAACATTGAGTCAGGATTACTGCTGATAACCGGTGAGACCGGGGCTGGCAAGACTTCCATTTTTGACGGTGTCTGCTATGCTCTCTATGGCAGGGCATCTGGCAACACCAGAGATGGAAAATCATTGCGCAGTGACTTTGCGTCTGATGATGTCAATACAGCCGTGACGCTGAACTTTGAGCACAATGGCCATGACTATCAGATAACCCGCGGCTTCAAAATGACGAAAAGAGCTAAGGAGCAGAAACGGAATGAATTTCAGGAATTTGAGATAAACGGCCGCAGACTTACCGGTAAGACAGAAGTCGACAATGCGGTAAAGGATCTGCTGTCTCTGGATTACGGTCAGTTCTCACAGATAGCCATGCTGGCTCAGGGAGAATTCTCCCGTTTCCTGTTAGCTTCAGCTGAAGATAAGAAAGTCATTTTCCGCAAGATCTTCAATTCCGACAATTACAACAGCATCATGAACAGACTGGCCCGGAAGGCCAGGGAACTCAATGAAAAGAGAAAGACAGCTCTGGGTATTCTGGAAGCTGCCAAAAACAAGCTGGCGGACATTGACTGGAAAATCATGACTGACCGGCAGCTGCTGGAAACCATTAAGCAGCAAAGAGAAAAGGAAGAACAGCTGACTCAGCGGGAAAGAAAGAAACGTGACGGTCTTAACAGTGAATTACGGAAACTGAAAACGGAATACTCGCAGCAGGAACAGCTGAATGCCCGGATAGACAGACTGGCAAAAACGGAAGAGGATCTGAAGAAACTGCAGGAAGCTAACAGAAACATTGACGAAGAAAAAGCCCTGCAGAAATATAACCGCACGGCAGCTGCTGAGATCGCAGCAGTCATGAAATCACTGGCAGACAACGAAAGAAATCTGAAGGACAGTGATAAAGCGCTGAAGGTAAAAGAAGAAGAACTGAAAAACATCACGCAGCAGATACGGGAAAGGCAGCAGGAATTTGAAAAGCTGGAGACATACAATGAAGACCATCTGAAGATCATTAATAAAAGAAATGATCTGGATGATGATCTGAAGAAGTACCGGAAATACCGCCAGCTGAGTATGGAAATAGACACAGACCGGAAAAAACTGGCCGGTCTCATTGATCAGCTGTCAGGTGAAAACAGCAGACTGCGGCATATGGAAAAGGCCTATTATCTGGGGCAGGCTTACATGATGAGCCAGAGGTTAAGGGAAAATGAACCTTGTCCGGTCTGCGGTTCACTGCATCACCCGTTTCCGGCAGAAAAGGAACCTGATGATGTCACTCAAAAGCAGCTGGAGATACAGCGTGAAAAGACCAATAATGTCGAAAACCTGAAGATCGCCTGCCTGTCCGGGATCGACCGGAATAAAAAGCAGAGAGATGAACTCGGTGTTTCCGTTGATGGGGACATCAATGACATGATCTTGCGTGTAAAAGAAAGCATTAAGAACGCTGATGCAGAGCTGAAAAAAATCGAGCAGGAAAACGACAGGCTGAGTAAAATGAAAAAGAAGCTGGAGTCTGATCAGACAGCGGCAACAGCTTCCATAGAAAACATCAGAAACACCATTGTCAGGGAAGAAGAAAAAAAGCAGAGTAATCTGCAGGAACTTGAGAAGCTTTACAGCCGATACCGGACAACCAGAGAGGAATATGAACAGAAATATCTGGAACCGGAGCCTTTGAGAAAACTTGAAAGGAAGATCTCCGATTATGAGGTCAGCAGCCGGAAGCTGAAGACAGATGTGGAAACTCTTAGAGGGATCATTGCCGGGCGCAGGTCAGCAGACCTCAGCGAAAGAAGAAAAAAGATCGAAGAACTTGAAGAGGCCTGGAAGCAAGCTGACCAGCAGTATTCAATCCGGCAGGGCAGACTGAATAATCTTCTTCAGGCTGAAAAGGATATTCAGAAGTATTCCGGAGAATACCGGCAGATCGACAGTCAGTATGTGGTAGCGGCTGAATTAAGCGCTGTTGCCAACGGTACAAAAACCGGAACGCAGAGAATAGATTTTGAAAACTATGTCCTGTCCTATTATCTTAACAATGTACTTGATCAGGCCAATGGCCGACTGGCCCGCATGACTGATAACCGCTACACGCTGTTAAGAAAGGAAAGTTCTGATAAGAAATCAGACAAGCTCGGCCTGCAGTTTACCGTCTTTGACGGAATGACCAATAAGGAAAGAGATGTCGGATCACTGTCCGGTGGTGAGAAGTTCAAGGCCGCTTTATCCCTGGCTCTTGGGTTAAGCGATGTCATCAGCATGTATGCCGGAGGAATTAAGCTGGATTGCCTGTTTGTTGACGAAGGATTCGGATCACTGGACCGGAATTCACTTGATCAGGCCTTAAATACCTTAAGTGAACTGGCTGAAGGTGACAAGCTGGTTGCGATAGTATCGCATGTCAGGGAACTTGAGGACAGAATAGACAATAAGATAGTGGTTACCAAGACAAATAACGGCAGCCGTCTGAATGTCAATCCATAAGAAAGATGCCTTTGCGGGCATCTTTTAAATGTTTTCCTTTTTGATTATATCCTTGGTTATTCTGAGAATGGACTGGAATACAACCATTATTTCCAGCCTTCCCAAAAACATGCCAATGCTGGCGGTCCAAAGGATCAGGGCCGGGGCATTGTAGTTGGTAATGCCCACTGACAGCCCTACGGTTGAAATTGCTGAGGAGAATTCAAACATGGAATCCTGCAGATTGTAACCGTAAAGAGTGAAGATCATCGATCCGGTAAAGAACAGGATCAGATAGAACAGTATGTAACTGGACATTGAGGATACTTCTGAAGAAGTGAGCACGCTTCTCTTGCCGGCTCTGGTAATGAAGTTGGTAGTTACCGTTTTGTATGTTCTGACGGTATTCTTTATTTCCTGAAGAATTCCCTTGAGAACAACAATTACTCTGTACTGCTTGATACCGCCGCCTGTAGATTCCAGGTTGCCGCCGATCAGCATCATCAAGATCATGATCGTCGCAAAGCCGCTTGGCAAGCCTACCAGGGTAGGTACGGATACAAATCCGGTAGTTGTCAGACAGGTGACAAACTGGAATACGGATATTCTCAGTGTTTCACCGAAGCCCTTGCTGTAGCCGGTCTGCTGGAGGTTGATGAACATCAGAGTGATGAATACAACTGCCAGGAAGATGAAGAACTTGGTTTCACAGTGATTGATGATCTTGCCGAATTTCTTCTTTATTAATGCCAGATGCAGGATGAAACTTGTCTGTCCCAGCATCATAAGTATGATCGTAATTATTTCAATCGGCAGAGAATGGTAACCGTAAATACTGTCATTAAGAACAGAGAACCCTCCGGTTGACACGGCGGCTATGGCGGTATTTATTGCGTCAAATACCGGCATCCCGAATACCACATAGAGAATGGCACCGCCGAGAATATAGGCTGAATAAATGGAGAGGATCATACGGGCAGACTTGGCCAGGTTAGGCATGAGTCTGTCGGTATGACCTTCAGCGTTATAGAGGTTGAGACCGTATTTATCTGAAAATGCGGAAGTGATGATCAGAACCAGGCCGACCCCGCCGACAAACAGGGTAATGCTTCTGAACATCAGGAATATGCGCGGCGTCTCTTCAACCGTAACAACGGAAAGTCCGGTAGTGGAGAAACCGCTGGTCATTTCAAAGGTTGCCTGAGTGAAGTTGTAGTCTCCCTTCAGCATCCACGGTATGGTTGAAATCAGTATGGCAGACAGCCAGATCAGAACGATCAGTACGGAATCGTAGTTCTTCTCCAGCTTGACTATTTCCGTTTTGCCTTTCAGTATCAGACCGGTCAGCCAGCCAATCACTATGGAAGCAATTCCCGGAATCAGGAAACAGCTGGCATAAGTGATC
>CAMOMM010000101.1 GCA_946619805.1 uncultured Bacillota bacterium
AAGACCAAAGACATCGTCAAGGAAGACCTTGAAGTCATCTATCCGGTCAAGTTAAAGGACTTCCGGAAGAAGTGCATGGACATGCTGAAGATCGACATCAAGGCATCCAAGGCTGTCAGAACCTACCTCAGCGACAACTTCATCGACCGTGAAAATGTCCGGTATCTCAACAGTTTCTTTGACAGATGCTACGAAGCTCTGGCTGAATACAAGCTGAAGAATCTGACTGATGATGTCATCTCACTGAAGATCACTGTCAGAGACAACCAGATCGTCTTCGTCAAGGGCGAAGAGGAAAACAGCCTGGAAGAACTTCTGCCGCACGTACTGGAAAATGCCAAGGAAGAAGCTCAGAAGGAACTGGATCAGCTGGTCGGACTGGAAGAAATAAAGAAATACATCCTGTCTCTGGAGGACTTCTATGAAGCCCAGAAGATCAGGGAAAAACAGGGTTTGAAGACCTCCGAGGTCTCCAAGCACATGATCTTCACCGGCAACCCGGGTACCGGCAAGACTACCATCGCCAGAGTTCTGGCCAAGTATCTCAAGGCCATCGGTGTCTTAAGCAACGGCCAGCTGGTGGAAGTATCACGTAATGATCTGGTCGGCAAGTATCTGGGCCACACCGCCCCGCAGACCATGCAGGTCATCAAGTCTGCCTTAGGCGGCATCCTGTTTATCGACGAAGCTTACTCACTGTACCGCGGAACCAACGATTCCTTCGGTCTGGAAGCCATCGATACCCTGGTCAAGGCCATGGAAGATAACAGAGACGACCTGATCGTCATTCTGGCCGGCTATACCAAGGAAATGAAGGTCTTCCTGGAGTCCAACTCCGGTCTGGCTTCCCGTTTCCCTAATCAGATCGAATTCCCTGACTACACAGCCGAAGAGCTGTATGACATCACTGTCATTCAGGCCAAGAGCAAAGGCTACCGCCTGCATGAGCTGATAAAGGAACCGTTAACTGAATACTACAGACAGGTTCAGGCCTCCGACTCCGTCAGAAGCGGTAACGGAAGACTGGCCAGAAACATGATCGAAGAAGCCATCATCCATCAGTCAAAGCGCATCATCACCGACAAGGATGCAGAGCTTGACCTGATCATATTGGAAGACATAGATTTCAAAATCAAATCAGATAATATATAATTGTTTATAGGAGGGTGCATATGTTACAGCCAGTAAAAGAAGTGCATACCAGGAAAGTACCAAATAATAAAGTGTTCTATGCCATCGCTCTTTTATGGGCTTTGGGAACACTGGTACTGCCGATGTATAAACTGTACAGTTATCTGATTCTCGCCATCATCAGTGCTGCCGCCTTCTTCATTCTCAGAAAGACTGTCTTCCCTGACATTGAAGAGGAATATGAAGTAGAAACACTGAGATCATATCACTCAAAGCTGCAGCAGCAGTTCATCGAAGACGGTACCAGAACTCTCAACAGCATCATTGAGATCAATAAAAGGATCGACAATCCGGAACTCAATGAAAATGTCCGTGAGCTGGTAGATACCAGCGATAAGATCCTGGATTATGTCTATGAACATGAAACAGCTGCCAGCGGATTGAGAAAACTCGTTAACTACTATCTGCCGACCATAGAAAAACTGCTGACCAGATACGATGAGGTTGAGGAACAGACAGTTGACAAGGTAGTCGACAGTAAAAAGAAAGTGGAAGATCTGATCAGAACCACTAACGTTGCCTTCAGAAACCAGCTGAATTCCCTGTATGATTCCGACACTCTGGACATCAACAGTGAAGTCAAGGTTCTGGAAAAGATATTCGTTCAGGAAGGTCTCATCGACCTTGATAATAAAGATAATTAAGGAGAACTAAATATGGAAGAAGAAAAAATCGTTTTGACCCTGAATCCTCAGAGTGATCCGGTTGCTGAAGCAATCGCCCAGGTTGAGGAACAGACCGCAACAGAAGTTGCACCTGCACCACTTGATTCTTCATCTCTTACCAAGGAAGAATTACAGATGGTTGAAGATTTTGCTCAGAAGATCGACATCACTCAGACTGATACAGTAATGCAGTACGGTGCCAGCGCTCAGAAGAAGATCGCTGATTTCTCTGACAGCACTCTGAACAACATCAAGACCAAGGACTTAGGCGAAATCGGCAACATGATCTCCGACCTCGTTGTTGAATTAAAGGGTTTTGACATCGACCAGGAAGAAAAGGGATTCTTCAGCCTGTTCAACGTCTTCAAGAAAGCCGGCAACTCCTTCACTCAGTTAAAGGCCAGATATGACGATGCTGAGCTGAATGTTACCAAGGTTGCCAACCTGCTGGAAGACCATCAGATCCAGTTACTGAAGGACATCACTGTTCTTGACGAATTATATGAACGCAACCTTCAGAACAAGAAGGAACTGACCATGTACATCCTGGCCGGCCAGAAGAAACTGAAACATGCTCAGGAAGTTGAATTACCGGCATTGATCGCCAAGGCAAAGGAAACAGGCGATGAGGAAGATGCTCAGAGAGCCAATGACTATGCCAACCTGATCAACCGTTTCGAAAAGAAACTGCATGACCTGGAATTAACCAGAATGGTATCAATTCAGATGGCTCCGCAGATCCGTCTGATCCAGAACAATGACACCTTAATGGCTGAAAAGATCCAGTCAACCTTAACAAATACCATCCCTCTGTGGAAGTCACAGATGGTTCTGGCTTTAGGCTTACAGCATTCTCAGGATGCCATCAAGGCTGAAGAAGAAGTTGACAGAGTTACCAATGAACTGTTAAGAAAGAACGCTGAAAAGTTAAAGACTTCAACAATCGACACTGCCAAGGCAAGCGAACGTTCAATCGTTGAAGTTGAAACTCTGAAGTTCACTAACCAGTCTCTGATCGACACTCTGGACGAAGTTCTGAAGATCCAGGATGAAGGACGTACAAAGAGAGCTGCTGCTGAAGTAGAACTCAGAAAGCTCGAAGAAGAGTTAAAGTCCAAATTATTAGAGGTTAGAGTAAAATAACAATGATCAAGACAAGAACCGCAATTATTATCATGCTGGTAGCGATTTTAGGTTCTTCAACAATTTCCGCCGTCAGTTCCATGAACAGTATGGTAACTAAGCTGGAGACTCATTTCTATGCAGGTGACCACAACGATAATCTGTCAATCTACAATGACATAATTGACAAGACAGAAATCGCAAGCAATCTGGTCAAACTCGCAAAGGAATACATCAGTTCCAACGATTCTCACCTCAAGGAGACTCAGAAACTTGTCAATGACATACCAGAGACCAAATCCATATCCAGATTATATGAATATGTGAAAACTCTGGACGGTGATGTTGACTGGTTAATATCCGAACTGTCAAACAAGTCTCTGTCAGCTACCCACAGAGAACTGCTGACCAAGTATCAGAGTCAGTACCGTGCTGAAACTAATACTATCAACAGTGATAACTACAATACACTGGTGAGACAGTATTATGATGAAACCAAGGGCTTCCCTGGTGTGGTGTTCAGAGGAATTGCCAAGAAAGCTGAGTATTTCGAATAGGAGAATAAATGAAGAAAGTTTTTACCGCTATCATCCTTACAGTAGCCATGTTGCTGTCGCTGACGTCTGTTTCAGCCAGCATTAAGGTACCTGAAAGGACCAGCAATAAAACCTGGGTAGAAGATTACGCCGATGTGCTCTCCAGTGAAACCGAAGCCTACATCCAGGAGAAATCCCAGATACTGGCTGACGAATACAGTGCCTGCATAATGGTCGTTACCGTTGACTTTGTCACCGGCAGCATTGACGACTATGCCCTGGCCATATTCAATCAATGGAAACTGGGAGATTCCTCATTGAACAACGGTGTGCTTTTACTGCTGTCGATCGGTGATGATGACTATTACATGATGATAGGCAGAGGTCTGGAAGATGACTTCCCTATCTATGACATTCAGCAGCTGCTCGACAACTACCTGGAACCTTCATTCGCTGTTAAAGACTATGACCGCGGGGTCAGGAGAGTATATGAAAAGACCTATGACTACATAGATCAGGTAATATACGGAAATACCGGTGGCAATGGCGGAGGCGGAAACGGCGGCACCAATTATACCTATAACTGGTTCATGCTGCGGGTGGAACTGCTGATCATCATTGTTGTCGTAATAATGATCTACAGGATCGTTACCCGGGCTACCCGCAGATACTATCAGCCAACCTACTACTATACCCGTCCAAGGTACAGGACATATACCACCCCATTCACCTACAGGCCATCCACTTATTACAGCTATGACCATTACAGGCCGTCAGGCAGCAGTCACAGCAGCGGTGGATCAAGCTATTCCGGTGGAGGCGGAGGCAGTTCACATTCGTCTTCGTCACATTCCTCTTCACATTCATCATCATTCGGTTCAGGTTCATCATTCGGCGGTTCATCAAGAGGAGCCGGAGCCGGAAGACATCATTAACAGACAGAAAAGATCAGCTTTCAACGCTGATCTTTATTGTGCTTAAGCTGTTATGGCTTCAATGTCTTTCAGAAGAGAATCGATATCTTCCTTTACCGTGGCCCAGGAGCAGACAAATCTGATCGTGGTTTCCTTATCTCCCGGTTCCCATATCTCAAACTGGTATCTTTCTGCCAGCTTTTCAACAATGTCATTCTCAAATACCGGAAACTGCTGATTGGTTACGGAATCAAACCGAAACTTTACGTCAAGCTTTTTCATGCCGGCTTTCAGATACATTGCCATGTCATTTTCATGTCTGGCCAGTCTGAAGAACAGATCATCAGTAAACAGCGTATCAAACTGAATGCCCAGGATGAAACCCTT
>CAMOMM010000102.1 GCA_946619805.1 uncultured Bacillota bacterium
CGCGGCATCAATGCCAGACTTGCCAGCAAGCTGTTAAACCGCAAGATCGACATCAAGAGCATGTCAGAAGTAGAGTCAATGGGTATTGACTGGCTGGCTGAATCCCAGGCCTTCGCTGCCAAGGAAGAAGCAGTCCGCAAGCAGAAAGCTCTCGATGAACTCAAGAGAATCGAAGAGGAAAAGGCTGCTGAAGAGGCTGCCAGAGCTGCTGAAGAAGAAGCCAGAAAGGCTGAAGAGGCAATGCAGGCAGAAGCTGAACAGCCTGAAGAAGAACCTGTTGTTACTGAGACACCTGTTGAGGAAACTCCAGTTGTTGAAGAACCAGTTGTTCAGGAAGAACCTGCTGTGGTTGAAGAGCCTGTTAAGGAAGAAGAAACTGTCAAAGCTGAAGAACCGGCTGTCGAAGAAGAACCTGAGGTTACCGAAACTGTCAAGAAGAGAAAGCCTAAGCTGGAAAAGGCCAGCGAATACGTCTCCAAGTATGAAGAACTGGCTGATGCCAGAAAGTCTCAGACCAAGACTACTTCCAGCAGACGTAAGAAGAACACCAGAGAAGATGAGGAAGCTGCTGAATTAAGAAGAAAGCTCGAAGAACTGAGAAATCAGGAATACCTCATCAGACCTGAATATACCGAAGAAGAGCTCGAGGAATTCAATAATGAAGATGACGAGCACTGGTATGATGAAGACATCGACTACGATGAGTACGATGAATACTACGACGACGAGGAATAGAAATGCGTAAGATTCCGATGCGTAAATGCGTCGTTACCAACGAACGCTTTCCGAAAAACGAACTGATCCGCGTGGTGAGAACCCCGGAGAATGAGATCGTCGTCGATCCGACAGGTAAGAAAAACGGTCATGGAGCTTACCTGAAGAAGGATGCGGAAGTAATTGCCATGGCGCAGAAAAAAAAGATACTCAACAGGATACTTGAGACTGAGATTCCTGATGAAGTATACCGGGAGTTACTGAAGCAGATTTAACTGACCAAATAGAAAGGTGGTGCGGATATGGCAAAGAAAGTCAATCACAGAAATAACAACAACAGAAACAGAAGGACGGATTATGATAATCAGCCCCGCAGGGAAACTGAAGCAGTTAAGGATTGTACATACCAGGAGGGCATCACAGTAAAGGAACTGGCCACCAAGATCAACAAATCTCCGGCCGAAATCATTAAGTTCCTGTTCCTGATGGGTAAAATGGTTACCATCAATGCGGCATTGGATGATGAGCTGATCCAGCTGATCGCCATGCAGTACAACATAAACATTACCAAGGAAGAACCTGAAGATGAGTTCTCACTTCAGGATGAAGAAGAGGATGATCCGGCTGATCTGGCTCCGAGAGCACCAATCGTTACCATCATGGGTCACGTTGACCATGGCAAGACTACCTTGCTGGACAACATCAGAAAGACTCATGTTACCGAAGGTGAGTTCGGGGGCATCACTCAGCACATCGGTGCCTACCAGGCTGAAGTCAAGGGTCAGAAGGTCACATTCCTGGATACCCCGGGACATGAAGCCTTCACGGCCATGAGAGCCAGAGGGGCCAAGATGACGGATATCGTTGTCATCGTTGTCGCTGCCGATGACGGTGTCATGCCTCAGACCAAGGAAGCCATCGACCACGCCAGAGCAGCCGGTGTTCCGATGATCGTTGCCGTCAACAAGATCGACAAGCACAATGCCAACATCGACAGAGTCTACAGTGAGTTAACTGACTATGATCTGATGCCGGAAGAGTGGGGCGGATCAACAATGTTCGCTCAGATCAGTGCCAAGCAGGGCATCGGCATCGACAACCTGCTGGAAATGATCCTGTTGCAGGCAGAAATCATGGAACTAAAGGCTAATCCTAAAAAGAGCGCTACCGGTACGGTCGTTGAGGCCAAGCTGGATAAGGGCAGAGGTTCCGTGGCAACCCTGCTGGTACAGAACGGTACATTGCATACCGGTGACATGGTTGTCTGCGGTACCTGCATCGGACGTATCAGAAAGATGACAGACTATAAGGGCATGGAGATCTCATCTGCCAAGCCTTCAACACCTGTTGAGATCATCGGTCTGGACAATGTTCCGGAAGCCGGTGACCCGTTCAAGGTCTTCACCAATGAAAAGGTTGCCAGAAAGATCGCTGCCGAAAGAACTCAGGCCAAGATCGAAGCTGAGAGAAGGAATACTGTTACTTCCATCGATGATCTGGCTGATGCCATCAAGGAAGGCTCTGTTCAGGAAGTAAACATCATCATCAAGGCTGACGTTAACGGTTCAGCTGAAGCTGTCAGAAGCTCCATGGAGAAACTGCAGGTCGGTGATGTCAGGACCAATGTCATCAGAGCTACCGCCGGTGCGATCTCCGAAAGCGACATCATGCTGGCTAATGCCTCCAATGCGATCATCTATGGATTCAACGTCAGACCGTCAGCTGCCATCAAGAAGCGGGCTGAGGAAGCCGGTGTTACCATCAGACTGCACAACATCATCTACAAGGCTCTGGAAGAGCTGGAAATGATGATGAAGGGTATGCTGGCTCCGGTATATGAGGAAGTTGTCATCGGACAGGCTACCGTCAAGCAGCTGTTCAAGGTCTCCAAGATCGGTACGATTGCCGGATGCATGGTTGATGACGGTGTCATCAAGCGTGACAGCAAGATCAGACTGATCAGAGACGGTGTCGTAGTCTATACCGGTGTGATCGGTTCATTACAGAGATTCAAGGACAATGTCAGAGAAGTATCTGCCGGCTATGAATGCGGTCTGACCATTGAAAGATACAATGACATCAAGGAAAACGACGTCATTGAAGCCTTCGAGGATCAGGAAGTAAAGGAGGACTAGCATGGCCAGAAAGACAAGTCTTAAAAGCGAAAGAGTTGCCAGCATCATCAAAAGATGCATCTCGGAAATGCTTACCACTGAACTCAACGATCCCAAGATCGGCTTTGTGACCGTAACTGATGTAGAGGTCAGCAATGATCTCTCATTCGCCAAGGTATATGTGACATTCCTGGGCAAGCAGGAAAGAAATGATGCCGGACTGCGTACGCTGGATAAGGCCAAGGGCCGCATCCGCAACTACGTCAGCAAGAATCTGGATACCAGAAAGTGTCCGGAACTGATCTTCCTGCATGATGATTCCCTGGAAACAGGCAACCGCATTGAAAGTATCATTAATGAATTAAATGGCAAGGATGATTAATCCCTGCCATTTTTTTCGTTTATGATTCTTTTTCCTTAACCAATGCCAGGATCTCCTGTTTAAGTACACTGCCTATTTCTGTTTCAGGTATCTTTCGTATTATTTCGCCGTGTCTGAATAACAGAGCTTCCTTATGGCCTCCGGCTACGCCAATGTCTGCGTCCCTGGCTTCACCCGGACCGTTGACGACACATCCCATTACCGCTACCTTGATGTCAGCATGAACTGTGGTCAGGAATTCCTCCATTTCATGCATCAAAGGCAGTACGTCATACTGGGTCCTGCCGCAGGTAGGGCAGCTTACCAGGTCTGGTACATTGTGGATCAGGTCAAAGGCCTTAAGAAGCTTCTTGGCTGCTTCCACTTCATGACGGCAGTCGTCTGATATTGATATCCTGATAGTATCTCCAATCCCATCGTGCAGCAGGGCACCCAAAGCCGCTGATGACTTGATCAGGCTGTAATCCTTGGTTCCGGCTTCGGTGACTCCCAGATGAAGAGGGTAGTTCCATCTTGAGGCAGCCAGACGGTAGGTATCGATGGTCATCGGTACGTTGGAACTCTTGAAGGACAGACAGATGTCATGGAAATCAAGTTCCTCCAGGATGTCGATATGCTTCTGGGCACTTTCAATCATTGCTTCCGGACAGCATTTCCCATACTTCTGATAGAGGGACTTTTCCAGGGAACCGCTGTTGATGCCGATTCTGATCGGAATACCGTATTCGCGGCATTTCTCTACGACTGCTTTGACGTTTTCCCTTGAACCGATGTTACCCGGATTTATCCTTACCTTGGAAGCACCTGATTCAATTGACTTGATAGCCAGACGGTAGTCGAAATGAATGTCAGCTACCAGTGGAATGCTTATCTGGGATACGATGTCCTTAATGGCCAGGGCATCCTGTTCGTCCAGAACGGCCACCCTGATGATTTGACAGCCTATCGCTGCCAGCTGATTTATCTGATTAACGGTTGCGGTAACATTCTTGGTTGGGGTGGAACACATTGACTGGATCAGTACGTTGTTTGATCCGCCTAATTCAAGATTACCGACTCTGATTTTTCTGGTTTGTTCTCTTGTATACATATTTTATCCTCATTTCAATTATAGATAAGTCAGGAATGATTTAAAAGAGAAAAAGGAAAACTGGTGTTTTCCGGCAAAAGAGTATATGTAGGGCAGAGAATACCTTGGAACAACAATATTTTATTTCTTGAGAAATTGTTTTCTTCAGAAAAAAAGGATATGATGATAGTAAAGAAAGTAAAGAATACTTTACCAAAGGGGGCTTATATGACTGGAAGAGTTTTTACTGAAAATGCTGTTATTTCAAGCAAAGGGCAGATTACCGTACCGAAGGAAATAAGACAGATCCTTGGAGTCAATAACGGGGAAAAGATAACTTTTATAGTGATCGGAAATGAAGTAAGAATAGTTAATGCTGCTGCATATGCCATTAAGGTTCTGCAGACTGAAATGATAGATGAAGCAGCTAAAGCCGGTTTTGAGTCTGAAGATGACATTGTTTCATTCATTAAGGAATTGCGAGGGGGAAAAATATAATCGGTGAAGATTTTGATTGATACAAATGTTCTGATATC
>CAMOMM010000103.1 GCA_946619805.1 uncultured Bacillota bacterium
GTTAGCCCCTACTGCTGTTAACCAGCAGAAATTCCGCTTTACCCTCAACGGCAACAAGGTTTCCCTGAAGCATCCGCTGATAGGTACCTGTCTTGACATTGATACCGGAATAGTAAGCTGCCATTTTGAACTGGCAGCCGGAAATGAGAATTTTGAATGGGCATGAAACAGTACATCGTAGATGCATTTACCGATACATTATTCAAAGGCAATCAGGCAGCAGTCTGCGTCATGAAAAGCTGGCCTGCTGACCGGCTGATGCAGAGTATTGCCAGGGAGAACAACTTTTCCGAAACCGCCTTTACGGTAAAAGAAGGAAACATCTATCACTTAAGATGGTTCACCCCGGGCGGTGAAGTTGACTTCTGCGGGCATGCCACCCTGGGGACTTCCTACGTTCTGTTTAATTTTTATGATACGGAAGCAGAAAGGATCACCTATTCAACCAAGGTCGGTGAGCTAAGCGTGGAAAGACAGGATTCACTTTACGTCATGAACTTCCCGGCTTATCATTTAAACAGAGTTGAAGTTACGGATCACATGACCCGGGCCATTGGCATCAAGCCTCTGGAAGCCTATCTTGACAGAGACCTTCTGCTGGTGCTTCCGAAAGCTGATGATGTCAGAAATCTCAGGTTTGATCTTAACAGGATCCGGAAACTTGACGGTCTGACTCTGGCGGTGACAGCACCGTCAGACAATGCCGAATATGACAGTGTCAGCCGTGTCTTTGTACCCAAGCTTAACGTCAATGAAGATCCGGTAACCGGCAGTTCACACTGCATGATTGCTCCTTACTGGAGCAGACGACTGGGGAAGAACAGACTGACCTGTTTCCAGGCGTCAGAAAGATCAGGCATTCTGTATGTCGAATGTCTGGGTGAAAGAGTCAGCATTGCCGGCAAGGCCGTGCTGTACAGTGAAGGAGAAATCCTTAAAGATTATTAGCACTTATGGGGGTATTAAATGATTCTGGTTATTGAAAGCGTTATTCTGTGTCTGCTGTTTACGGTGATGGTATATCTGATGTCCCGTGAACCGATCAAGACGATATACAACTATCCGCCTGCCATTCAGGAAAGAGTAAAGTCCCTGGAACAGTATAAAGATCAGATCCCGACCCGGAAAAACAAAGTGGCTGTCAAAACCACAGCTGCCCTGCTGTTTGTCGTAATTCTCAGTCTGATAATGAAACATGTCAACGGCTGTACGACCTTTAAGAATGCTTTTCTGACCAGTTTCCTGCTGTGGAGCGTTGTCAATCTTTATGATGCTGTTGTCATGGACATCATCTGGTTCTGTCACGACCCGCATTTTGTCATTGAAGGTACCGAAGACATGGTATCTGACTATCACGATTACCGGTTCCATATGAAAGGCTTCCTCATTGGTGAAGTTCTGGCTCTGGCAGTTTGCCGGCTTGTCGGCCTTGTTGTTCAGTTTTTACTGTAGAAAAGGAAAACCATGGATTACAGCGCAGAAACACTTTTTGTTGAATCATACATAAAAAAAGACCGCCAGAAAAGGATGCTCTATGAGCTGACAACCCCGAAAAAGCGTTATGAGGGGCTGGACCGCTTCTGTCATAACAGCAGCAAGCTCATTGATCACAATAAGGTCCTTCTGGAAGGTGACGATCTGGAAAGACAGCCGGAATTCTTCAAATTCATTAAGGAGCACCGTGAAAACTGTCTCATCCTTTCTCCTGACTCTTTCATTGACGGTTTATCAATGGCCCTGCCGCTGGCCCTGAAAGCCGCTGACGAATCCTTTGATGCGGTAATCGTACTGGGAGATGGCTACTGTCTGGTATATGGGGAAGCAGAAAAAGGCGGACGTGAAAAATACCTGATGGTACGGGACAAATAAAGAAAAAACTCTGAGTTACCTCAGAGTTTGTCTTATTTTGGATAACAGGTTATATTAACAGGCTGATGCCTATTGCCAGTAACACCGCCAGTATCATTGAACCGACGGTCTTGGCCAGTGTTGTATGCAGTACGACAAGAGCCATGACGAAGACAAAGGTATCAAGAATGCTGTTGATGTCAAAATACCAGATGCCGTAACTGAAGCAGACACGCCGCATTACCGCAATGATTATTCCGCTTAATAACATGGAAACAAATGATCTGCCCCTGGCATACCAGCAGACAAAGGCCATTAACGGGGAAACCCGGGTTATGCCATACCAGATCAGCATGTATTCCCATGGATTGAATCCCGCAAAGACAATTGTGTAAACATGATAGCTTATTGTCATGCCTATAAAGAATGCCAGTACATTAACTGCCGCGGTAAAGGGAGCATTACTGTAAACGGCGATCATCAGGGCAATCAGCAGCCAGATGCTGAATCCGGAAAAGAAGTTATTGAGATTCATGGCGGAAATGGCATGCTGCCACCAGATGGTATCATCAATGCTCAGGTTATCAAGCCATTTCGCAAAGACACCTAACAGAATACCAAGAATCAGAAAACAGACAGAGTGAATAATCACCTGTCTTTTTGTGATGAGCTTATCTGTGTTTCTGATTCTGTCCAACCTTATTGCCATAACTCAACCTTAAGAATAATTATACCTTCAAAGTCCCGATTTTAACATAACAGCCCAAAAAAAGCCATGTTATTTTTTCTTGGCCTGTATCTTCTTCAGAGTTTCCCTGACTGTCGCCAGTACTGCGGTAAAATCATCTTCATCGATCCCATGCAGAGCGGCTTCAAACGGTCCTTCCTTAGTTTTAGCCGGGTTAAGGATCATTTCCACCAGCTGATCATAATATACCTTGATGTTCTTTCTTTCAGCGATGTTATAAGCGCTCTGACTGATGACATCAGCGTATATTTCCTTAATTCCGCAATGGTTTGAAATGATGACAGCGGCTTTTCCAATGATCCTGTCTGACTGATAAAGCGGCTTTACCTCTCCCTTTTCCCATATTTCCAAAAATTCCAGCATCGGTACGATGCCTTTCTTGTCACTTTTGAAAATGATCCGGGATTCGTCGGCAATTACGCAGGTCAGATTCTCACTGTGCATCACTTCCCGGCATATTCTGGAATTCATAACATCACCTGTCCTTCTGTTTCCCTATAAATATAGCAGTTTTGAGCAGAACCTGAAAACAAAATTACCTCAGATGTCATCTGACCAGTACTGCTGCCCCGGCAGGTAACGTGTTGCCGTAGTCACCGCTGGAGAATACAACTTTTCCTTCAAACGGGAATTCATGTTCCGACATGTTGACTATCAGTCTGTATTTCCCTCTGGTAAAGGTCACAATTCTGTCCTTTTCAATGATTTCCATGGCCGGATCACTCAGATTTCTGTTTTTCTTTCTTAATTCGATCAGCTTGCGGATGAAACTGTACAGTGAATTATCATCAGCCATCGCTGCTTCCGCGCTTACCTTATTGTCAGGGTTAAACGGCAGGTATGTTTCACCGGCGGTCTGTGAAAAACCGTGACATGGTTCACTGTCATTCCAGATCATCGGAATGCGGGTTCCGGTTCTCTGAAATCCCCCGTCCTTTGACGGCAAATCAGCAGTCTTCATTCCGATCTCATCTCCATACAGAACAAACGGCACGCCTGGAAGTGTGAATAACATCAGATAGAAGGTTCTTAATTCCTCTTCATTGAGATAATTGGCGATTCTCCAGGTATCATGATTGCCGCTGATCAAAGCCAGCTGTTTTTTCTGTCTGAAAGCTTCTTCAAATCTCTCCCTCATGTCCTTCAGGGCAAACCGGATGTCTCCCCCACCCTTTATCAGGGCCTTGCCTCTGGTGGAGTAATTACTGCGGAACAGGCGGTGATAGTAGTTATCCCAGTGATCAAGAACGAAGTCAGCGTCAAAGCCGGCATCAAAGGCCTGTTTCGGATTGGACCATTCACTGACAAAGAAAGCATCCGGATATTCCTTTCTGATGCGGCGGAATATCCATCTCCAAACTTCACAGGTTGCTTTCTTGTCATCATCATTCTTGACCAGGGAATCAGCCATGTCCACACGGAATCCGTCTGCCCCCTTGCCTAACCAAAACCTCATGACTTCCAGCATGTAATTGCGGGCCCTGAAGGTCCTTTCATCCTTATATGACATCTGCCAGGACGGGTAATCTATTCTCTTAAAACCGTAGTTGAAGGCCGGCTGATGGGCAAAGAAGTTTACCAGATAACAGCCATTACGCTGATGCATTCCGCTGATCAGCCTTAAACCCGGTTCCAGATTCCAAACATTGTCATTCCAGATGAACAGATCACTCTTTTCATTTTTTTCGGGTCTGGCACTTTCCAGAAAGTCCCGGTTATCAGAGGATGCATGCCCGGCTACCAGGTCTACCAGTATCTTAATTCCCTTTTCACGGGCATTACGGCATAACTGCTGAAAATCCCGTAAGGTACCGAAACGGGGATCTACATCAAAGAAATCCTTCACATCATAGCCGCCATCCCTGAACGGTGAAACGTAAAAAGGATTAAGCCAGATGGCATTGAAGCCCATGTTCCGGACATAGTCAAGTTTTTCGGTTATGCCCCTTAAATCACCGATGCCGTCAGCATTGCTGTCACGGAAAGATGTCGGATAGATCTCATAGGCAATAAGATTACGGAATGATTTTCTGCTCATGTCAAAGCCTCTTTCTTTTTTATAAGTAATGTTAAACCCATGGATGAGTCTTAATGAATTCATTTACTTCTTCAGCAGTTGGAATGCCGCTTCTGCCTCCGATCTTGGTGCACTTGATGGCAGCAGTTGCTGAAGCAAACCTGATGCACTCTTCCAGAGTTAAACCCTGGT
>CAMOMM010000104.1 GCA_946619805.1 uncultured Bacillota bacterium
CCCATACATCAATGTCAATGCCATTGCTCCTGGATTCATCGGAACCGAAAAGGAACTGGAAGGATATGACGAGCAGTTCCTGCAGGAGGAATGCGAAAAGATCCTGGTCGGACGTTACGGTAAACCTGAAGAAGTTGCCCATCTGGTTGCCTTCCTGATTTCCGATCAGGCCGCTTACATAAATAACACCATCATAAGAATAGACGGAGGACAAAAAGGAAGCTGTTAGTCAGCTTCCTTTAATGTTTTTGATAAGGCCAGCAGGATGGACAGCTTACCGTATTCCAGTGATAAGCCACCCTGCATGAACAGTGTATATGGAGGTATGACCGGGGCATCGGCACTCAGTTCAATCGTTGAACCCTGAGTGAAGGCTCCGCAGGCCATTACTTCATCAAACGGATAACCAGGCATCGGTGCCGGCAGAACTCTGACAAAAGAATCAACCGGTGAAGATTCCTGGATCCCCTGGGTAAATCTGACCAGGTTTTCCTCACTGCCAAGCTCAACAGTCTGAATGATGTCCGTACGTTTTTCATCATAGCGAGGCGAGACATTCTCAAATCCCAGTTTTTCCATCATGTAAGCAGAGAAAACTGCTGTTTTCAGTGCACTTCTGACCGCACTTGGCGACATGAACAGTCCCTTGAAGAAACTGTTGTTCTGATTGAAATTAGCCCCCTGCTCCTTGCCGATACCCGGAGCAGTCAGTCTTTCCGCAACCATCTGGATCAGATCACTTCTTCCGGCAACATAACCGCCCGTAGAAGCTACACCTCCACCCAGATTCTTCATTAATGAACCTACGACAATATCAGCACCGACATGTCCCGGTTCCCTGTCTTCAACAAGTTCACCATAGCAGTTATCGACCATGATGATGACCTCACTGTTCACCTTTCTGATTTCGCTGATCAGATGTTGGATCCTGTCCAGATCCAGAGATGCTCTGGCAGAATAACCGCGTGATCTCTGAATTTCAGCAAGCTTCACGTCTTTTCTGCCTAATCTTTCAATTATGGTCTTTTCATCAAACTCATTGCTGATCAGATCGATCTGTTCATACTTAACCCCATAGGCTTTCAGTGACTGGCTGGAATTGCCGCATAAGCCGATCATTTCCTGCAGGGAATCATAAGGGGTACCGGTCAGGGAGATCATGGTATCACCATGCTTCAGCAGGGCTGAAAAAGCCAGAAACAGCGCATTGGTACCGCTCATGATCTGCGGACGCACTAAGGCATCTTCACAGCCCAGAACCGTCGCAAAGATCCTTTCCAGCTTGTCTCTTCCGGTATCGTAGTTACCGTATCCGTTAATGTCGGCAAAATCGGTATATGACACCTTATTCTCAATGAAAGCCGACAGTATTCTGTCTGAATTTGCCAGACATACTCTGTCTATTTCATCATAAACATTCTTTAGTACTTCATCTGATTCTTCTGCCATCCGCAGAAGTTTTTTACTGATCTGATCTGTAACCATCTGATTCACCTTTTTCCTACCATGATATTATGCCCCATTTGCTGGATTATTTCAAAAAAACGTCTATAAAAAAGGGCTGAGCCCTTTAATCTGTTATATTACTTCTTAATTCCGGCAACCTGATACATTTCATCATCAGATATTACTGCCGTAACCTCCAGATAGCCTGACATTATCTCACCAAGTCTTTCCGCCGTTGTCAGTGGATTGGTTACTTCCGGTGAAACGTTTTCATGATGTCTGTTCACTCCTTCAAAACTCATCCCGTGGGCAATGCTGAGAGTTCCGCCTTTCCTGAGCATGCCTGATAAAGCCTTTATCAGCTCTTCAGGGCTTCTGAAATGCGGTAAGGCATTATAGACCATGATGCAGTCAAACTTATCATCAGGTCTGTATTCCATGACATCATCGCAGATGATTCTTACTCTGTCATCATCCGCAAACTTCTTCCGGGCGATCCGGGCCATGGCCGGAGAAATGTCTATTCCGGTAACCTTAACAACACCTCTTTTGAGATAATCTGGAATCAGTACACCGGTTCCGCAGGCTACATCCAGCACCCTTACTCCCTCTTTTACCCGGGCATTATCAAGAATGCGGGTTATTGCCCTTTCGTTACGCACCATGTGACTGTCCCATCCCGGTGCCATTTTATCAAAGAATTCAATGACGGCTTTCCTATTCATATTCTTGTAATACGCTTTCCTATATTTTCATTGTTAGCACATTGACGCCGAACAGATATCTGTAATCTATGTCCTTAAGAATCTTGTATATCATTCTGATACCGATGTTCTTGGTAATGTCTTCGTTTTCCGTCAGCTGTTTTCTTTCTTCAGGATTGAAAGGCTGACAGTCATCCTTGATGCGCAGGATCACATTATCATCCTTATGCACGACTCTGACATACACAGAATGCTTTTTACTGTCCTTGACAAACCCTTCCAGAACAATGACCCCGGCCATCTCTTCCAGAGCCAGGGCAGAAAGATAGGAACGCTTTTCATCAATGCCCCTGTCCCTGCAGAACTGCTGGATCTGCTGTGACAGCTGGACCACTTCTTCTATCGTATCCACGGTAATGTCCATTCTTTCATCTTCACTGGCTCCAAAGTCCTCAGGTATTACCATCAGTTCTTCAACGTTTTTTGGCAGGTGTCTGTTACGATACCGTGAATAACCGATGACAAACAGAGTCGTAACTATCCCATTAAGAACATTAGCCCAGGCTACCCCGGCGATCCCAAGGCTGGCTGTAAGCAGCCAGGAGAAACCGGCAACACAGATCAGCCCGTCCAGTGCCGACATGATCTCACCAAACCGCGTCCTGTCCAGTATCTGAGCATAGCAATTGAAATGAGCACAGATGATACTTAACGGCATGCACAGCGGAATTATCTGCAGACATGTCTTCATCATTCCATAAGCTGCAATCTCAGGACCATTGAAGAACAGTCCTGACAGGAAACCTGAACCAAGAATGATCCCCCCAACCACTGCTACCATCATCGGCAGATAAGTGCGGAACATTACACGGGTGATGTCACCCAGAGTCTGACGGTCTTCCTCGCCGACTGCCACGGACATCTGCATGCGGGAAACAGCCAGCATTCCTCCCGGAATGGCCCAGAAGATCCCCAGCAGGTTATTGGCCGCAGCAAAGGCTGAAATGCCCATGCTGCCGACGTGGATTTCCAGAAGCTTGTTGACAGCCAGTCCTCTGAAAGTCTGATAAATGTATCCGGAAGCCCCGGAAAGTCCGGTCATTATTATCCTTTTCGCTTCTGACCAGTCCGGTTTCATCAGTCTGACCCTCAATTGTGAACCTGGAGTCAGGAAATAATACAGTTCCATGATGAAGAAGACCCACATTCCCAGGGAAGAAGCCAGGGCCAGCCCGAAGGCTTCCATTTTCCTTACTTCCACAAAATAGTAATTCAGGATCAGATTGACAATGATGTAGACAACGCTGGCTCTCATTGTATTCTTTCCCTTGTTCTGCATGGTCAAAAACATCGGCAGCTGGCTGGCAAACATCTGCGGAATGATACCGATCGTCTGTCCTAACAGATACTGATTGAAGACCGGACGAAGAGTCGCGTCCTGAGTAAAGATACTGGTCAGATCGCTGATTCCCAGAAAGACAAACAGACCGGTTAACACCGCAGAAGCAATGAAGGCCAATAGCAGGTCAAGTGAAAACATCTCCTGCAGCTTATCAAACTGGTTTGCGCCCAGATACTTGCCGCAGATGATGGCACATCCCCCTGCCGTCAGGGTACCGATGGCGCCCACAAACATACTGACAGGGCCATAGAGACCAACCGCACTCATGGCTTCGATTCCGACAAAGTTACTGGCAAAGTAGCTGGATACCAGCCCGTTAACAGCCCCGACCATGGCTAAAATGACCTGTATCGGCAGCAGTGTCAGCATTATTCTTCTGGTGATCTCAAGATTGTTTCTCTCCATTATCTGCTCCTGAAATTATCTGTTATCGTTGGCCATATATACGATTTTTTACTTTACTTAAAGTATTGCCATATTTATTTGCCATTTACATTTACACTACTGTTTTCCATATTTCAAGTAACACCAGGTCGCTATCTCAGCTATCAGTTCCAGAGGAATCTCTCTGTCATTTGGAAACTGAATTGCTCCCTTGCTGGTACTATAGCTGCCAAGCTTATCACTAAAAGCTTCGATAGCCTCCGGACCCGGATAAATGCCTGTGTGATTCTTCATTGTCGCGAAGTGAATGATGTTATGCCCTTTCCAGAAAGTCGGCATCCCATACGAGTATCGTTCTTCAGCATCCGGGATGGCATTCCTTATCGTTTCATATATTTGAACTAAACGAGGTTTTATCTCCTCATCCTGTTTAGCTATGTATTCCCGAATCGTCATTTCATGCTGCTCAATGCAGACATGGATCATATCTCCATTGCCTTTTTTCAGTGAATTTCTTATTGATTTCAGTACTCCTATTATATAGCATACCGATCCGTCAGGATTCCTTACTCCCATGTTGACAATGCTGCCGTCATAGGGAATACCGTCAAATTCAGCATGGACCTTTACACGTCCCTTGCCGAATTCCTTCTTTACATCCCAGGGAAAAACAACATAGCCACCGCCATCATCCATGACCTGCAGTACAGTATCATATTCATATTTCATCTTAATATCTTCTCCATTGCCTTTCCTCTGGCAAGCTCATCAATCAGCTTATCCAGCCAGCGGATCTTCTGCATCAGGGTTCTTCGATCTCTTCCACCTTTATCCCGCATACCGT
>CAMOMM010000105.1 GCA_946619805.1 uncultured Bacillota bacterium
TCTTAATGTTATGTGTATTGGAAGACTGTGGTTATATGGCACGTGTTGCCTTCGTAATGGACCGTATCTTCCGTAAGTTTGGTTTATCAGGAAAGTCATTCATCCCAATGTTAATCGGTTCAGGATGCGGCGTTCCTGGTGTAATGGCTACCAGAACAATTGAAAACGAAAGAGACCGTCGTATGACGATCATGACAACATGTTTCATTCCATGTGGTGCCAAATTACCTATTATCGCTTTAATTGCCGGTGCCGTATTCAATAAGGCATGGTGGGTATCTCCATGTGCTTACTTCATCGGTGTTGCCGCTATCATCATTTCCGGTATCATTCTTAAGAAGACTAAGATGTTTGCCGGTGACCCAGCACCATTCGTAATGGAATTACCAGCATACCATGTACCATCAGTTACTAACGTATTAAGAGGAACATGGGAAAGAGGCTGGAGCTTCATCAAGCGTGCCGGCAGCGTCATCGTTCTTTCATCAATCGTTATCTGGTTACTGAACTCTCTGTCATTTGAAGGCGGATTCCACTATCTCGGTGAAGATGGCGAAGGTGCTTCAATCCTTGAAAACATCGGTTCAGCAGTAGCATGGTTATTTGCTCCATTAGGCTTCGGTACATGGCAGGCTACAGTCGCTACAGTCTTAGGTCTGGTTGCCAAGGAAGATGTAGTTGGTACAATCGGTACATTAATCTCAATGGAAGATCTGCCTGACCTGGTTGAAGAAGGCGAAGAGATCATGGGTGTTCTGGATGTATTCTTCAATGGCAGTGCTGTTGCAGCATTCTCATTCATGGTATTCAACCTCTTATGCGCTCCATGTTTCGCAGCAATGGGTGCTATCAAGCGTGAAATGAACAATACCAAGTGGACATTGTTCGCTATCGGTTACATGTGTGTATTCGCATATGCTGTAGCATTATGCATCTACCAGATCGGTTCAGCAATTCAGGGTCATGTAAATGTCTTTGGATTAGTTGTGGCAATCGCAATCATCGCATTCACGGTATACATGCTGTTCAAGCCATATCATGAATCAGAAAAACTGACTCAGGAAGTAAAGGTCAAGTAATATGGATGACATCAATGTAGCCGATCTGGGAATCATGATCGCAGTCATTCTGCTGATAGCTGTATGTATCAGAACCCTGATAAGCGACAAGAAAAGCGGAAGCTGTTCCTGCGGAGCAGTCAGCTGCTCAGGATGTACAGGCTGCAGAGTGGCATTACAGAAAAGACAATAACAAACAGGGGAGTCACATCCCCTGTTTTAATCTATTGATTTATCCAATTAAATCTATTATTCTTATAATACAAAGGCAAAGAACAGAAGAGTACTGCTGAGGGGATTTACAGAGAGATGCCGGCTGGTGAAAGGCATTATGATGATCAGCAGGAAGATGGCCTGGGAGCTGTCTGAAGGATAAGTTCAGAACGTATTACGGCGTTAACGTATTGAGAAGCAAGTAAGGTGGTACCACGTTTATAACGTCCTTAAAGGTACCTTTTCTTTTTTTGGGGAGGCAGTAATTATGGAAAACAAGGGAAAGTATTACATTACAACCGCAATAGCTTATGCCAGCGGCAAACCGCACATTGGTAACACCTATGAGATCATCATGGCTGACGCCATTGCCCGTTATAAGAGGCTGACAGGCTATGATGTCAGATTCCAGACCGGAACAGACGAACACGGCCAGAAGATCGAAGAAAAAGCCAAGGCTGCCGGAATGACACCAAAGGCGTTTGTCGATCTGCAGGCTGCTGAGATCAAGAGGATCTTTGACCTGATGAATACCTCCTATGACAGATTCATCAGAACAACTGATGATGATCATGAATTCCAGGTAAAAAAGATCTTCCGCAAGCTCTATGATCAGGGAGATATCTACAAGAGCCAGTATGAAGGCTGGTACTGTACACCGTGTGAATCCTTCTGGACCGATTCTCAGCTGGTTGACGGCAAATGTCCTGACTGCGGCAGAGAAGTTCATAAGGAAAAGGAAGAATCCTATTTCTTCAAACTGAGTAAATATCAGAAACAGCTGGAAGAATACATTGAAGAACATCCTGAATTCATTCAGCCTGAATCACGTAAGAATGAAATGATCAACAATTTCTTGAAACCGGGATTACAGGATCTGTGTGTTTCCAGAACCTCCTTTAAATGGGGAGTTCCGGTAGACTTTGATGACAAGCATGTCGTTTATGTCTGGATCGATGCCTTAAGCAACTATATTACCGGTCTGGGCTATGATGTTGACGGCAATCACAGTGATCTGTATAAGAAATACTGGCCGGCTGATCTGCACCTGATTGGCAAGGATATCGTCAGATTCCATACCATTTACTGGCCGATCATGCTGCTGGCTTTGGGTGTTCCATTACCAAAGCAGGTTTTCGGACATCCATGGATGCTGGTGGGAGAAGATAAGATCTCCAAGAGCAGAGGCAATGCGATCTACGCCGATGACCTGGTCAGATACTTCGGTGTCGATGCCGTCAGATACTATGTATTGCATGAAATGCCATTTGCCCAGGATGGTACCATTACCTGGGAACTGGTAGTTGACAGGATCAATTCCGATCTGGCCAATGTCTATGGCAATCTGGTAAGCCGTACTCTGAGCATGAGCAACAAGTACTTCGGCGGTACAGTCAACACACCTGATGCCCAGACAACTGAATTTGACCGGGAACTGATCAGATGTGCTGAAGAAACCGTTAAGAAGGTTGATGCCAAGATGGATGAATTAAGAGTAGGTGATGCCTTGGAAGCCATTCTGGATCTGTTAAGAAGATGCAATAAGTACATTGACGAGACCGAACCTTGGAAACTGGCCAAGGATACTGCCAATAAGCAGGAACTCAACAAGGTTCTCTATAATCTGCTGGAAGCCATCAGATTTGCTGCCGTTCTGCTTTCATCATTCATGCCTGAAACAAGCCGGAAGGTTCTTGATCAGCTTAATACGGAAAAGAGAGACTATGATTCAATTCAGCATTTCGGACAGCTGGAAGACAATCATAAGGTTGCTTCCGATGTCAAGCCGCTGTTTGCCAGACTGAATGCTGAAGAAGTACTGGCCAAGATCCACAGTGATCTGGACAAGCCGGCTGTCAAGCATAAGGACGAAGTTGCCATAGAAGACTTTGAAAAGCTGGAAATCAAGGTTGGAAAGATCATCAGCTGTGAAAAGCATCCTAGTGCTGACAAGCTTCTGGTCTTCAAGCTGGATTTCGGCAATGAGGAAAGACAGATCGTTTCCGGCATTGCGAAATGGTATAAGCCGGAAGAGCTGGTCGGTAAAAAGGTTGCCGCTATTGTCAACCTCAAGCCGGTCAAATTAAGAGGCGTGGAATCTCAGGGCATGATCCTCTCTGCAGAAGATGAAAACGGAGATCTGGAAGTAGTATCTCTGGATAAGGTCGCTGCCGGAGCAGAGATCAGGTGATAACCATCGTAGCCGTCGGAAAGCTCAAGGAAAAAGCCTGGAAAGAGCTTTCTGATGAGTATGTCAAGAGAATAACTCCCTACAGTAAAATTGAGATCATTGAAGTCGCTGATGAAACCAATCAGATGGAGGAACTCAAGGTTAAGAAACTGGAAGGAGAAAGGATTCTCAAGGCCATAAAAAAAGACAGTTTTGTCGTTTTGCTGGACTTAAGAGGCAGGATGCTGAACAGTGTGGAACTGTCGATGAAGATCGAAGAGATCAACACCTATCACAGCAGCAACATAACCTTCGTCATCGGAGGGTCGCTGGGAGTAAGTGATGATGTCTATTACCGTGCTGATTACCGCTGGAAACTGTCAGATCTGACTTTCCCTCATAATCTGGTAAGGATACTGCTTCTGGAACAGATCTACCGCAGTTACCGCATATTAAACAATGAGCCATATCACAAGTAGTGACATGGCTCTTTTTTCTAACCGCCAAAGACATTGTTTATTGCTTTGAATATTTTCTCAGCGTCCTTGATGGTTGCTTCAAGTCCTGCAAAGTCGATTTTGCTGACTTCATCAAAGGTTTCCGTTGCGGACTTGAGGATCGGCCCGGCCTGGGTATAGATATCCTCAATGTAATTCATTGCCTGCTTATAGCTTTCATAAGCCCGCAATATTCTCGGTATGACAAAGATCAGCCCGGCTATGATGGCTGCTGCGATGATGAATACGATTATAAGTATGATCTTTTCTCTGCTTTCTCTTCTCTGCTTTTCCTGCAGCAGTTCAAGAAGAATCTCGTGGTCCTGCATTCTTTCGGTTGTATCCATTAATTTATCCTCCATTTGTCTATGATTACAGTATAGTGCGGTTTTGACAAATATAAAAGGAAGCATGTGCTTCCTTCAATAGTTTAATTGTATCCTTCAACTTTCGCCAGCTTCTTATATATGGATGCCTGGGCACTTAAAGGATAACAGTACTGATCATTGGTATTGCCGCAGACCAGATAGTCTGTAATTTCACCGGCTTCGTTTCTGATGACATCGCTTATCAGAATGACATGTCCCATTTCGCCGTAATCATCAGTATTGGAATCAACGTAGATGAAGTCACCGGGCTCACCCAGATACAGGTTGAGGTTCTGGTCTACTACCATTCCATCCTCTATGGCACCAAGATAATTCTGGAAATAGTAGATGTGGATGAAGGCATAGGAGAAGCCGCGCTCTGCGTCGGAATCATCATAATAGCCCTGATAGTTTTTCCTCTGGGCATTGCCGGTATAGTCATAAGGTATGCCGCCGGCATGCATGCACTGT
>CAMOMM010000106.1 GCA_946619805.1 uncultured Bacillota bacterium
AATTCAGACTGGGTCAGAATTACTGATGGCAAAGCCATAGTCCAGTTAAAGGAAGTTGACAGTCTGATATGGGATCATGTGTCTGAAATGTACACCAACGGTGTTGAAGCTAATTTTGAAATGGACGGTAACACTGTTACGATGATTACGTCTTCAGGAACAGGTGCATATCAGTTAACTTTCCGCCTGATAAATGAAGAATGCACGGAAAAACACGGTGACGCCTCTGTAGGAGTTAAAGTTGAAAACGGCAAGATCACCGGCATTTACAATGCCACTGTTAACATGCTGGAGACCCCGGAAAATATTGGCGGCGAAGAACAATGGACTGATAATACTGACTATGAACGGTTAGATCGGTTCCTGAACGGTGCCTGGGTGGATAACCCGAATAATCTGACCATGTTCATACAGAAATACGAAGATATTGAACATGGTTACCAGATAACCATTCAGGGAACTGACAAAACCTTTGTAGCAATCGGAATTGTTGATACCTTAGGAACCGTATGGTATGACAGCATCGCCATTAACGGAGCAGCTCCGATACCATCAGACGGCTGGTTCATGATTGACGGAGAATCGCTGTTGTGGGGACACGATGAAGCTGTCGGTGAATTCGATAACGCCAACATCTTCAGCAAAGCTCAATAGTAGAATCACATATCAAAATGTAATGTAAAATCCAGGTAATTACCTGGATTTCTTGTTATTGCGAGGTCAGTTATAGATTAATTAAGGTTCTCTGGCACCAATGTATATGTAGTAGCCGCCTATTATCATGAAGCCCAGTGACACAAGTCCCAGAGCAGCCATCAGCAGGTAGGTAGATGTATTTAAGGCCAGGACATTGGTATCAGGAGTGATGTTGCTCTGATTATGGGCTGCCGGATCGAAATTGGCTGTTCTGATGATGGTGAAGACATAGGAGTTGACATCACCGTTATCCCCGGTCAGGGTAACAATGATCTGATTGTTTATCTCATCTGATACATCCATTTGGATTTCCGGGTTTTCCGGTACGAAATGATAATTAAGCTTGGTTCGGCTGTCTACTTCGATTTTATAGGAAGAGGTGAGCTTGTTGAAGACCGGAGTACATTTGGCATCCGGGAAATCAGCCTTTTTGAGATAGAGACTGTGCAGTGCTTTTTCGTTAATATGCATGGTCAGGGAATCATCCCTGAACCGCTGATCAGTGTTGACGGTTCTGTCTTCATAGACAGGATCAGGTATTACTATTTCATCGATGCATCCGCCCATGGCTCTGCAGGCTTTTTCCTTTTCCTTGGCTTCGTCGATCTGCTTCTGATTGATGACGGTTTTTTCCGTTACCATTACATCGGAATATACATCAGATGTGGTGACATTTATCTCTCCGGTATTGCTGTGAACCACATATGTGACGGTAAACAGGGAAGTATCCGGAGCAATCGTTGATGAAGACTGGGCAGCAAAGTAGATACTGCCGGCAGTTTTGTCATCAAAGGTTACGTTGAGTTCTGTCAGTGAGGTATTCTTTTCAATTGAGAAGACAGAAAGCCTGTCAGCAGGGTAGTTGATATAGCCTCGGACATTGTTCACGGAATCGCCTCTGATTGCGAAGTCAACCATGGTCAGTGAATCGGTTGAGACACTGGAACTGCCGGAAAGTGACACATAAAAATCTCCTGCCTTGACAGGAGCAATTGTCAGCAGCAATGCACTCATGATGATAAAGGCATTAACAAGCTTTTTCATATTGATATCTTAACACTATTAAATCTTTTACTCAAGTTGCGCGAAAAGTATATAATGTTTTATAGAGTAAATCGGAGGGTAATATGTCATCATATATTTTATCAATTGACCAGGGCACTACCAGTTCACGTGCGATTGTTTTTGATGAGAAACTGCAGATCGTCGGAGTAGCCCAGAAGGAGATACCAAACTTTTTCCCGAAGCCGGGCTGGGTTGAAATGGATGCCAATGATATTTACGATTCAGTAATTGAAGTGGTAAAGGAAGTGCTGATCAAGACACGCGTCATGCCGGTGGAAATAAAGGGCATCGGTATCACCAATCAGAGAGAAACGACCATTGTCTGGGACAGAAAGACCGGCAAGCCGGTATACAATGCCCTGGTATGGCAGTCACGTCAGTCCAATGATCTGTGCGAACAGGTCATCAGAGCCGGATATTCCAACTACATCAAGGAAAAGACCGGTCTGACCGTTGACCCGTATTTCTCCGCCAGTAAGATCAGATGGATCCTTGACCACATCAATGACGGACAGCAGCGCGCCTTAGCCGGTGAACTGATGTTTGGAACAGTAGACAGCTGGCTGGTATACAAGCTGTCAAACGGACGTACTCATATCACTGATGTTTCCAATGCCAGCAGAACCATGTTAATGGACATTGACAAACTGTGCTGGGATAAGAAGCTGCTGGATATCTGGAACATTCCGGAAGTAATGTTGCCAACGATCAAGGAAAGCAGTACGATCTATGATTATACTGACATACTGGAAACCGAGATCCCGATCGCTTCAGTAATAGGCGACCAGCAGTCAGCATTATTCGGGCAGATGTGCTTTGAAGAAGGTCAGTGCAAGAATACCTACGGTACCGGATGTTTCCTGCTGTTTAACACAGGTAAAAAGAGAGTAAATTCCAAAAACGGCCTTGTTTCAACGATCGCCTGGAAGATTGGTGATGAAGTATATTATGCACTGGAAGGTTCAGTGTTCGTTGCCGGAAGTGCTATTCAGTGGCTTAGAGATGGTCTCAAGCTTATTGAAACTGCCCCTGAAAGTGAAGACAAAGCCCTCAGAGTGCCTGATTCAGGCGGCGTATATGTTGTACCGGCCTTTACCGGTCTTGGTGCACCTTATTGGGATCAGAATGCCCGTGGTGCCATTTTCGGTCTGACCAGAGGTACTACCAGAGAACATCTGATCAGAGCAACTCTTGAATCACTGGCTTATCAGACCTTTGATGTCATTGAGGCTCTGGAAAATGATACCAACATTACGGTAAAGGGTTTACAGGTGGACGGCGGTGCCTGCCGCAACAATCTGCTGATGCAGTTCCAGGCTGACATTCTGCATGCCGAGATCATCAGACCTGTTAACTTTGAAA
Organism: uncultured Bacillota bacterium; assembly: GCA_946619805.1. Classification (GTDB taxonomy): domain Bacteria; phylum Bacillota_I; class Bacilli_A; order Erysipelotrichales; family Erysipelotrichaceae; genus RUG521. Next base: position 3,124 of record CAMOMM010000106.1, read on the forward strand.
CCACTGCCTTAGGTGCCTGCATGCTGGCAGGACTGGCGGTTGGAGCATTTAAGTCGCAGGATGAATTAAGAATGATGTATAATGTTGACCGTAGATTCGAGCCGATGATCTCCATTACTCACCAGTCCAGACTTATCCAGGGCTGGAAGAAGGCGGTCAGGGCTACAATGGAATTCTAGGAGGTAACATGATATTCGAGTATAATCCCAGAGGTGTCTGCAGCCGTCATTATACTTTTGACATTGAAGACGATATCATTAAAAGCGTAGTCATTGAAGGCGGATGCAAGGGAAACCTGTCAGGCATTTCCAGACTGATAAAGGGCATGAACATCAACGATGTCATTGAGAAACTTGAGGGAACAACTTGTGGAGCCAATCCAACCAGCTGTCCTGATCAGATCTCACGTGCTTTGAAACAGTACAGAGAAGAATATTCTGCTTTGTAGAAAAGATACCCTCTGAACCATGTGGCGAAGAGGGTATTTTCGAATAAAAAATTGGAGAAAAGTTATGTTGAATGAAAAGATGGAAACCATGGAAGCGTGCTTTGGCAAGCTTTATAAACGCATTACTGATGCCATAAATGACACTGATCTTGATGCTGCATTTGCCATACTGGCAAGCCTCAGGGAACCTACAGTTGTTACGGGAGTAGGAGGCTCAGCTGTCGTCAGTTCCTTTTTCAGCAAGGTCATTGAAAACAAGAATCATGTGATCTGCACAGACATGATGCCCAGAGATCTTCTGTACCGAGATCTGACCGGTTACAGAAATGTTGTGGCCTGCAGCTATTCAGGAAATAACATAGGTGTAAAAGCATCATTTGACAACGATCTTGCTCATTATCTTTTCTCCGCAAACAAAAAAGAAGACATTCCTTCAATTCAATACGTTATAAAAGATCCGGAAGTAAGCTTCATTTCAGTTGCGGCCACCATGGTTCCGCTGACGGTTCTGTTTCTGTACTATACCGATGGAAATACCAACCTGTTAAAGGAAATACTTGACTGCAGGTTAGATGCTGATCCTGATCCGGATAACTGTGTCTATGAAATAATGTACGGCTATGAAAACAAAGCATCTGTTACTTTGCTGGAGTCTACCATAACGGAAGGATCACTTGGTGCTGCGGTTCTTCATGACAAGTATAATTACTGTCACGGCCGCTATCAGTTAAATACGGTCAGTAAGAATGAACTGATATACTTTGTCCAGGACAGTGAACTGGACCGGATCTATCTGGAAGAACTGAAAAAGTTCTACGACAGGATAATTATGATTCCAAAGAAATATGACGATCCGGTCATAGCAGACTATCATACCGCTGTTCTCTGTTTCCAGCTGTTAAGAAAGATGGCTGAAGTCAAAGGAACTGATTTCTGCCGCAAGGACGTACCTGATCACGGTCAGCTGTTCTATACATTCAAAGGGAAGATGTAAAAAAGCCGTCACTTGAAACGGCTTTTCTTCAGTAATTGTTTCTGATTATCTCCATGGCTCTGTCAAGATCATTTTCGGCCACGATCGTCAGCATTTCCCTGACTGTTGCCAGTGTCTTTTCCGGCATCAGATGCTGTTCCCGGGATTTATTGAGGAACTCCAGCGCACTGGAAGGATGGTATTTTTCCT
>CAMOMM010000107.1 GCA_946619805.1 uncultured Bacillota bacterium
CATCACAGCAGTGATCTGACCAGTGCTCCTGATCTGGTTTCCAGAGCCAATAAGATCGTAATAATCGACCATCATCGCCGCAAGACTGAAACCAACATCTCGGCGATGCTGATATACAATGAACCGTCTTCATCATCTGCCGTTGAACTGGTAAGCGAGCTTATTCAGTATCAGCCGGAAGAGGTTGAGCTTGATGAATTCGAATCAACCTACATGTATACCGGTCTGGTAGTTGATACTGACGGCTTTAAGAGCAGATGCTCGGGAAGAAGCTTCGAAGTCTGCGCTTTCCTGCGTAAGAGGGGAGCGGATATTTCCCTGTCCAATGAATGGCTCAAGGAATCAATCGAAGAGTTCGAAACCAAAACCAAGATTCTGAAATACAGCAGGATCATCAATAACAACATGTTAATAGCGGCCTTACCGGAAAGCGAAGGCAGTGTAACCAGAACCATAGTGGCACAGGTTGCCAATTCGGCCCTGTCCATCAAGGGAGTGGATGCTGCATTTGTCATTGCCAGGATCGATGGGGACATCATTGCCTTATCAGGCAGATCCAACGGTACTGTCAATGTACAGCTTATCCTGGAAAAGCTGGGAGGCGGCGGACACTTTTCCGCAGCCGGTCTGCAGAGGACTGATACGACCGTTGAGGAAGTCCACGGTGAACTCGTGCAGGCAATAAAAGAATTCCTGGAAGGAGATGTTATAAATGAAAATCATACTTCTTAGTGATGTTAAGAACGTAGGTAAAAAAGGTGAAGTCAAGGAAGTGGCGGACGGATACGGACGTAACTACCTGATCAGAAACCGTCTGGCCGTTGAGGCAACCAAGAAGTCAATGGAGATCCTTGATCAGCAGAAGGCTGATGAAAAGGCCCGTCAGGAAGAACTGAAGAAACAGGCGGAAGAACTGAAGAAACAGATCGAGGCCGGGACCCTGGTTTTCAAGGTCAAGGCCGGTAATGAAGGCAAGATCTTCGGCTCGGTATCACCGGCCAAGATGGCTGAACGGCTTTCCAATGATTTCGGGATCACCGTTGATAAGAGAAAATTCGTCGACAATGAGAATCTGACCACTCTGGGAAATCATAAGGTCAGAGTTGAATTATACAAAGGAGTAATTGCGACTGTAAAAGTTAACATTCAGGCGCAGTAAGGAGACTATTATGGCTGAACTACCGCACAGCACGGAAACCGAGCAGGCATTGCTGGGCTCGCTGATTGAATACCCTAATACTTTCGTCAGGGCTGACGATGCAGGACTTGTGCCTGAGGACTTTTTCGTGGGTTCACATCAGGAACTGTACAGACAGCTGCTGGACATGAATCAGTCAGGAAGACCAATCGAACTGAGAACTGTTGTGGCTTTTCTGAATGACCGCAAGGTTCTGACCAAGTGCGGCGGGGTGGAGTATATAACCGATCTGGTAGACATGGCCATCAGTGCTGAAAACAGCGATTACTACATAAAGGTTGTCAAGCAGAAGTCAACGCTGAGAAGGCTGATCGAAGAAGTCAGAAGGATCGAAAATGAAAGCTTTGATGCCAGCCATGAAGTTGAAGACATCCTGGATAAGGCAGAAAAGAACATTCTGACAATTACCAGGGATGTCAAAGCCGGTGATTTCCACAGCGGATCTGAAGTCATGACCAAGGTTCAGGAACAGATCAACATGCTGCAGAATCATCAGGAAATGACCGGTGTCAGAACCGGATATAACGAACTCGACAGGATCACCTATGGATTCCAGAAGGGCGATTTGATCATCGTAGCTGCCAGACCTTCAGTAGGTAAGACAGCCTTTGCCCTGAATATCGCGACCAGGGCAGCCTGTGATTACGGTGCCGGAGTAGCACTGTTCTCTCTGGAAATGCCATACTTACGGATAGGCATGCGTATTCTTTCGGCCAGAGCCAATGTAGACAGTTACCGAATCAGAACAGGTAAGGGTCTGGAGAATGAGGACTGGGCCAAGATGAAGATAGCGATGAAGACCATCTCTGAATCCAAACTTTATGTTGATGACAGTTCAACCATTACCATCAGAGAGATCACAGCCAAGTGCCGTAAGCTGAAGGCTGAAGGAAAGCTTGACCTGATAGTCATTGACTATCTGCAGCTGATCGCCTCATCAGGCAGCTCCCACTACGACAACCGTCAGGTTGAAGTATCGGAGATCTCCAGAAACCTCAAGGGACTGGCCAGGGAAATGGATGTTCCGGTAATTGCCCTGTCTCAGCTGTCCCGTTCCGTTGAAACAAGAAGCGGCGATAAGAAGCCAATTCTTTCCGACCTGCGTGAATCAGGCTCAATTGAGCAGGATGCCGACATTGTCATGTTCCTGCACAGGCCTGACTACTATAACAGAGAAAAAACTGAAGAAGAAGACGACAGACCGGCAGATGCCCGCTATGAGGCCAACATCATCATAGCCAAGCACCGTAACGGTTCCATCGGTGAGATCAGCCTGATGTTCCAGCCGAACACCAACGCTTTCCTGCCGATGGCGGTAAGAAAGGATTACAGTGAAAGCTAAGACCCCAATTCTCATATGTCTGGCCCTGGTGCTGTCAGTGTTACTGGCTTATGCCTTAAGAGAGCAGAATATTACCAACGGTGAAGTCACGATGAGTGATGAAGCCACCCTGGTACCGCAGAAGATCGTCGGCATGTATGACACGCCGGTGGAAATCACCAGACTCTTCTATAAGGGCGAGCTCATCGGAGTTGTCAAGGATGAAACAATTCTGGAAAGTACCAGAGAAAGAACCTATCATGACAAATATGAACGGGACTTTCCTGATACGGGAATAAGCTATAACCAGGACATTTATTTCTACAAGGAAAAGACATATGTAAACTATGAAGACAGAGATAAGGAAATCGGTGATTATCTTTACGATAATGACCTCTTTCTTGTTGATGTATATAAGATCACTCTTGGTGACAAGGATACCATTTATGTAAAGAATCTTGATGATTTTAAAAATGCCCTCAGAAAGTTTGTCCTTAACTTCATTTCAGAAGAAACATTCATCAAACTGGAAAACAGGGAAGACATCATCTCATTGACTACTTATGGCGAACAGGAGATCAATGTTTCCCTGGAAGATACCATTACATCCGTGAAGAGTTCGGCACCAAGCGAAGAGATCTTTACCAATGAGAACGAGATAATCATGTATCTGTGCTACGGCCGTGATCCGCAGCTGAAATACTACTCAGTTCAGGATTTCGATACCATTGAAGGTGTTGCCAAGAAGTTCGGGATGACACCTCAGCAGCTGGTTATCATTAACGATAAGCTTAATGGCGTCAATCAGTTCATCTATTCCGGCATGGAGCTCAATGTCACATACTTTAACTGTGCTATCAATGTCATTGTGGAAAAGGAAAAGTTCGTGTCAGAAGTCGTCTATCAGCCGGCCAAGAAATACGAGACCGATCCTACCATGGCTGCCGGACAGGTCATTGTTCTTACCAAAGGACAGGACGGTAAGAAGAACACCCTTTATCAGGAAATATATGTAAACGGAGTTCTGACCAGTTATAAACAGAAATCAACTACCATAGTGGTTCCTCCTGTTCAGGAAGTGGTACGTATCGGTGCAGCTCCGGATTCTACATATATTGATACCGGTGAAAAGAATTTCCGTCTACCGGTAGATAATTGTTATGTAATGTGCGGATATGGATGTTATTATGGTCACAGAGGAACGGACTTTGCCAACCAGTATGAACCTTATGGAAAGATCTATGCCTGTGAATCAGGCGTGGTAACCCATAACTCCTATCAGTGGGATATGGGCTGGTTCTATTGCATTGACCATGGTGACGGTTTCTGGTTCAGATATCTGCACATGAGTCATAAAGGACCTATACCGGTAGGATCGACTGTCATCAGATCTCAGTATATCGGCGATATCGGCATGACAGGTTCGGCAACGGCACCGCATGTGCATATTGATATCTTTATCGGAGGATTAAACGGCAACCGAGTTAACCCGTGTACCGTTCTGCCATGTTAGTCTATGAAGTTTTATGTTCTGGAGAGTGGTTCCAAGGGAAACTGTACGGTTGTAAAGGGCAGGAATACCGTATTGGTCATTGACTGCGGGGGCACTAAAAAATATATAAAGGAGAAATTCGACCGGATAGGGCTGGATTATCATAATGTTGATGCTCTGTTAATTACCCATGAGCATACAGACCATGTCAAACAGTTAAAGATGTTCAGCGAAGTTGACATCTTTTCGCCATGTAAGTTAGGTGAATATGATGTAAACATCGTTAATCCATACCAGCAGTTTGACATAGGTGAGTTCAGCATACTGCCGCTGGCACTGTCACATGACGTGGCTGCCGTGGTAGGCTACATTATTACTGATGGACAGGAAACACTGGTATCAGTAACCGATACCGGTTATGTTTCTCATCTTAATGAACAGCATATTGCCAATGCGGATTACTATATTTTTGAAAGTAATTATGATACCGGAATGCTGATGAGCTCAGACAGACCGGTACAGCTTAAGGTCCGCATTGTTTCCGACAGCGGACATCTGGGCAATGAAGACAGTGCCCGAGTACTGTCAAAAGTCACTGGTGACAAAACCAGAGAGATAGTACTGGCGCATCTGTCACAGGAGTGCAACAGGGAAGAAATAGCCCTGGCTACCCTGAAGAGAGTATTTGAGGAAAATCAGAAGGATTACAGCGGTTATAAGATCGCTGCAGCAA
>CAMOMM010000108.1 GCA_946619805.1 uncultured Bacillota bacterium
GACCAGACAGGAGAGTTTTGAGACTTTGAAGCAGGAACTCAGGAAAGAAGACCTGATCGTATCATTGCTGATAAATGCCTCCGGATTCGGTATCTTTGATTCATTTGAGAATACATCCTGGGAAAACATTGAGGGGATGATCGACCTCAATGTCAAGGCACTGGTCAGAATGACCAAGGCTGTTCTGCCATATATGTCCATTGGTTCCAGGATCATAAACATTGCCTCAATGGCCGCCTTGCAGCCGGTACCGTATGTGGACATCTATGCCGCAACCAAGGCCTTTGTTCTCAGTTTCTCCCGTGCCCTGGACAGTGAACTGGAAAGCAGAGGCATCAGATGCATGGCTGTATGTCCATACTGGACCAAAACCCGGTTCTTTGACCGCGCTGTTGATACAGCCAAAGCCCCGGTCGTCAAGAAATACATTGTCATGTACAAGCCGGAGCAGATCATTAAGAAAGCCTGGAAAGATCTGGCCAGGGGTAAGGATGTCAGCATCTATGGACTGGTAGCTCAGGGTCAGGCAGCCCTGTGCAAGATCCTGCCGCACGGACAGGTCATGAAAATATGGAAGAAACAGCAGAAACTGCCTTAATATGCTGAAATTGGAATAAGAGGACTACTACTATGAGTATAAAAGAATGGATTGGTCTGGCCGTCATAATCTTCATCGGATTCAACCTGATTCCGCTGATAGGAAAGATACTGTCTTTCCTGCTGGTTGCTGCCCTGATCTTCGGGCGGTACATCTTCATTACCAGCCGCCAGGAAAAGAAGAACATTGAAGCTGATCCGGCTGCCTACTTTGCCAGACAGTTTGAAGAAAGAGAAAAGGAAAAGGTTCCGGTTGAAAACAATGTTATTGACGCGGAATACAAGGTCAAGGAGATAAAGGAACCGGGAAATGATTAGAGAAGGACAGCTGTCTGACCGACAGGCAATTTATGATCTGCATTCAGCCCGGGTCAATCTGGGTGAATATGACGAGATGGAGATATACTTCGCCAGATTCTTTAATGCGGACGATATCATTGTCAATGAGATAAACGGCCATGTCATGGCCAGCTGTCAGGTAAACTATCATACGGTAATGATCAATGATTACCGCATCGGGGCCGGTGTGATCACTGCCTGCATCCCGGACCGTAATGATCACAGCTATATGACCCAGCTTCTGAAAGATGTCGATGATGAACTGAATCACAAGGTCCTGCTGTCACTGGCCATAAGTGACACACCGTCTGATTTCATTGAACTGGGATTTGAATCTGTTTATAACAGACGCCGTTATCAATTGACCAGGGACATGCTGCCTAACCGTTCCTACGACGGTATTGACCGCAGTTTCACGGTAAAGGAGATCACCGATACCTATAAGGCCTTTACCAGGAACTTTAACGGATACTATCTGCGTGACTATGAATACTGGGTCGCCCGTTTTGAGACCTTCAGATATCTCAAGTACAATACGGTCGTGTTCCGCAATGGCCGTAATGAAGTGGAAGGGTACATGGTCTTCGGCATCAATCAGACCAATGTCTATGTTTATGAGATAGTATATCTGAGCGGTGAGGCTCTGGTAAGATTACTGTGCTATGCCTTCAAGTATAAGGACAAGGCTACTGTCATGGTATCGGAACATGAAAATCTCAATGTTCTGATCCCAAAGGCCACATACCGCAGTGAGCCGGGAGTACTGGCCAAGATCAACAATCTGACACTGTTCAACAGCCTGTTTGGCGGTAATGCCGCAACAACATCTGAAGCACTTAACAGTTCGGGTATTCCTCTTTTTCTGAACGAGGAGTTTTAGGTGGAAATAACCGCGTAATGTGGTAGAATTAAATAGACAAAAAAGGAGAGAACAATATGGAATTAAAAGGTTCAAAAACTGAAAAGAATTTAATGGAAGCATTTGCCGGCGAATCTCAGGCCAGAAACAAGTATACTTACTTTGCATCACAGGCCAAGAAGGACGGTTACGAACAGATCGCTGCCATTTTCCAGGAAACTGCAGACAACGAAAAGGAACATGCCAAGATGTGGTTCAAGGCCTTATGCGGTGGCAAGATCCCTTCAACTCTTGATAACCTGAAGGCAGCTGCTGAAGGCGAACATGAGGAATGGACTGAAATGTATGTCAGAATGGCCAAGGAAGCCAGAGAAGAAGGCTTTGAAGCCATCGCCAGACAGATGGAAGGCGTTGCAGCCATTGAAAAGCATCATGAAGAAAGATATCTGAAGCTTGCTGAACTGGTTGAAAAGGAAGAAGTATTCGTAAAAGTATCTGATACATGCTGGAAATGCCGTAACTGCGGACATCTGTATTTCGGCAAGAAGCCTCCTGTAGTATGCCCGGTATGTGCACATCCTCAGTCATATTTCGAGATTTGCGTAGAGCAGTATTAAAAGAAAGAAATGAAGAGTTGAAAAACTCTTCTTTTTTATGGAAAAGGGGGGGATTCAATTGACTTTTATCACTATAAAAAACTATAATTTAAGAGGAAATATAGGAGGATTTTTTACATGACAGTAAGAGTCGCAATTAACGGATTTGGACGTATCGGACGTCTGGCATTCAGACAGATGTGGCAGGCACCAGGATACGAAGTTGTCGCTATCAACGATTTAACAAGCCCAGACATGTTAGCTCACTTATTAAAGTATGACACAGCTCAGGGACGTTACAATCATCCAGTTGAAGCAGGCGAAAATTCAATCACAGTAGATGGCAAGGAAATCACTATCTACAAGGAAGCAGATGCTCACAATTTACCTTGGAAAGAATTAGACATCGATGTAGTCTTAGAGTGCACTGGTTTCTACACAAGCAAGGCAAAGGCATCAGCTCACATTGAAGCAGGCGCTAAGAAGGTTGTTATTTCTGCTCCAGCAGGCAATGACTTACCAACAATCGTATACAATGTTAACCATAAGACTTTAAAGCCAGAAGATACAGTTATCTCAGCTGCAAGCTGCACAACTAACTGCTTAGCTCCAATGGCAAAGGCCTTAAACGATGCATTCCCAATCCAGACTGGTATCATGACAACAGTTCATGCATATACTGGTGACCAGATGATCCTTGACGGACCTCACAGAAAAGGCGATAAGAGACGTGCCAGAGCTGGCGCTTGCAATATCGTTCCTAACAGCACTGGTGCTGCAAAAGCTATCGGCTTAGTTATTCCTGAATTAAACGGCAAGCTGATCGGTTCTGCACAGAGAGTTCCAGTACCTACAGGTTCAACTACATTATTATATGCAGTAGTTAAGGGTGAAGATGTAACAGTTGATGCTGTTAATGCTGCTATGAAGGCACAGGAAAGCGAATCATTCGCATACAACACTGATCCAATCGTTTCAAGCGATATCATCGGTGCAACTGCTGGTTCAATCTTCGATGCTACTCAGACAATGGTTGCCAAGATTGCTGACGGCTTATATGAAGTACAGGTTGTTTCTTGGTATGACAACGAGAACTCTTACACATCTCAGATGGTAAGAACAATCAAGTACTTAGCTGAATTAAAGTAATTCACGAAGCGAGTCCTGATATTTCACTAAAAGGCAGAGAAATCTGCCTTTTTCAATGAGTTGAACAAATGTTATTATATTAATGTATTTTTTTTATTGGGGTGATTGTATGAAAAAGACTAAAAACCTGTTTCTTATTCTGGTACTGTGCCTGATGGCTGCCAGCTCCATCGGCCTGTTTCTTAATTCCTTCGGAGTGTTCTTTACGCCAATTGCCGATTCACTTAATGAGAAACGCGGTACGGTAGCCATCATATCAACAATTCTGATCTTTGCCGGTGCTATCGGAGGCATAATACTTCCGCGAATTGCGACCAACGGGAATTACAAGAAGATATTCATTGCCGGCATCATCAGTACGGTTTGTTCTCTGATATTCATGGCCAATGCCGCTTCATTGACAATGCTGTATATTGGAGCATTGGTGTTGGGGGTTTCATACAGTACATATCACATGGTGATGATCACAACTGTCATAAACAGTTCGTTTGACAGTAACATCGGCACCATCAACGGTATCGTCTTCAGCTTTGCCGGCATAGCCGGTGCGGTGTTTGCCCCGCTGTTCTCGTCGGTAATTGAACAGAGAGGATGGCGTACCGGTTTCTATCTGATGGCCATTCTGGCAGTGGTGATGTGTCTGCCGGGCATTTTTGCCCAGCTGAATGTTGAAAGAGGTGACACCGTGGAAAAAGAGGCTGATGATTCCGGATTCAATTATGTGGCGTTACCTTATATTCTGAGTCTGATCATGTCTTTCAGTTTCATGTTCATGCCTTCACTTCCTCAGCATTTCCCGGGACTGGCAATCTGCAAGGGGCTGCGGGATAACGTAGGACCGTTACTGGTATCGTCGGCAATGATCGGAAACATTGTCTTCAAGCTTCTGGCCGGAGTACTTGCCGACAGGCTTGGTACCATGAAGACCGTATTTGTAATGGTGATCATAAGCGTTGCCGGAAGCTTACTTCTGTTTACCTCTTCGCCGATGCTGCTGCTGGCCGGGGCTTTCCTGTATGGCAGTATCTATTCGGTATGCGCCGTGCTCATTGCATTGTATACCAAGGAAGTCTACGGTCTGGATAACTATAAGAAAGCATACCCGATCATTGTCTTTGCCGGAAATGTTGCCAATGCCTTAGGCATATCAGCCGTCGGATATATCTATGACTTTACGGGATCATATGATGCT
>CAMOMM010000109.1 GCA_946619805.1 uncultured Bacillota bacterium
ACGGGGATCTGGGACGTAACCTGCATCAGACCATTGTCATTAAGGCGCTGGTTAAGAAGGTGGCATCACCGGAGGTCATCATGAATTTTGAAAAACTGCTTAATGCCTTAAACAATACCTTTGTTACCAACATGGAAACAAAGCAGATAATTGAGCTGGGAAGATTCCAGCTGGACAAGAGTCCTAACTGGGAGATCATGACTGTCAGCATCAAGGGTGAAAGCGACTATGCCTACAGCATGGAAGTCGGTGAAGAACTGTCAATGCTGATACTGGATCAGGAAAGTGTCAATAAGGCTACATACTATATAAACGCAATGCTTAACGGAGAAAGGATTTCAATAGGTAACTGATTATGCGCAAACATTACGATACTGTTATTATCGGTTGCGGTGAGGCTGGTTTATATGCCGCCTATGAACTGCTGCAGCTGAGTCCGGATATCAAGATAGCCATTTTGGAAAAGGGCAAGGATATCAAGCACCGCAGCTGTCCGATCGTGGCCGGCAAGGTCAAGGAATGCATCAACTGTCCGACCTGTGCCATCATGAACGGTTTCGGCGGGGCAGGAGCTTTCTCTGACGGCAAGTTCAATTTCACTACTGATTTCGGCGGCTGGCTGACTGACTTCATGCCGGGTAAGGAAGTAATGGACCTGATTGAGCATGTTGACAGCATCAACGTCAAGTTCGGGGCGACTGAAGAGAGATATTCCACCGCTTCCAAGGAAGCCATGGATCTCAGCAAGAAGGCCTTACAGGTAGATTTGCACCTGCTGCAGGCATCCTGCAAGCATCTGGGTACGGAAAACAACCTGCGCATTCTGACCAATATCTATGACTATCTGAAGGAAAGAGTTGATCTCCTGTTCAACAGTGATGTTGTGGAGATCAGAAAGGATGATGAAATGGTTGCCGTTCTGAAAAACGGCGATGAATACAGCGGTGACTACATGGTCGCTGCCCCGGGCAGGAGCGGTGCTGAATGGTTCGCTGACCAGTGCCGCAATCTGGGACTGAAACTGACCAACAACCAGGTTGACATCGGGGTCAGAGTTGAACTGCCGGCTATCATATTCCAGCACATTACCGATGTAGTCTATGAAAGCAAGCTGGTTTACCGCACCAAGCAGTACGGTGACAGAGTCAGAACATTCTGCATGAATCCATACGGTTATGTGGTTGCCGAAAATGTTGACGGCATTCAGACAGTTAACGGACACAGCTATTCTGATGAAAAGCTGAGAAGCGAAAACACCAACTTCGCTTTGCTGGTATCAAGCAGATTCACCGAACCTTTCAATGAGCCTTACCGTTATGGCAAGCACATTGCTTCCCTCAGCAACATGCTGGGAGGTGGGGTACTGCTTCAGAGATACGGTGATCTGATGAGAGGCACCAGGACCACTGAACACCGTCTGGCCAAGTCAACCGTAAAGCCGACTCTTACCGCTGCTACTCCTGGCGATCTGTCACTGGCATTGCCGAAAAGACAGCTGGATGACATCATTGAGATGATCCAGGCTCTCGATAAGATCGCACCGGGAACTGCCAACTACGATACGCTGTTATATGGAGCGGAAGTCAAATTCTATTCAAGCCGCATTCAGTTAAACAACAATCTGGAAACAGCCGTTGATAACTTCTTCGCCATTGGCGATGGGGCAGGTATTACCAGAGGACTGGCTCAGGCCGGTGCCAGCGGGGTCAAGGTTGCCCGTGTTATAGCCGAAAGATTTAACAAGTAAACACATAAGCCATCTCTGATGGCTTTTTAATAAACTATTTACCGAAAAACTGTTAAAATAAGTACATGATACGCAGAAGGCTGATAATTATCAATGTCATTATTCTTACGCTGACTCTAGGACTGGCGACTTTCTTTGAAACCAGAGCATTGAGGAGTCTTCTTTACCGTGAGAATACTCTGCAGTATAACAATATGATCTATGCCGCTCAGGAATCCCTGAAAGATGTTTTTGCCGGCGGAGAGGATAAACTGCTGATAGTTTGTTCCAACCGTTCACTGCAGAACCTGCTGATAACAGGCGTACCGGAACAGACAGCCCTGCAGAAAGAACTGAGTTCTCTGAAAGATATCATGAATGTTGAAAACATTGAAGTATATCCGGTAAAGGGGACGGATGTATATATCTGGAACCGGGAGAAAGGGATGTATGATGTTGAGGAAAACGGTCTTTATGACTATAAGCTTGACTATTCGTATCAATGGTATTTCCGCCCGGATAATCTGCGGGTAGTCAGGGTCGTAAGAGCCATTTATTCTCTTGATAACATTGAGGAGATCATTGGTATTGCTTCCGTTGACATATCACTGACGGATTTTACGGAGATCATCTATTCATTCAAGGGCAATGGTAAGGAAGACTATCTCTGTCTGCTGGATGAAGATAATAATTATCTGCTGCCTTCCTACAGAACCGGGAAAATGGAACTGCAGGAATATGAAACAGGAGAAATCAGCATTCAGGAGCCTTCGATCATTCAGGATACTCTGCTGGTCTGCAATACCTTCCGTCAGAATGACTGGAAATTGGTAGCAGTGGTATCCGGCTCCGACATGTACGCTGACAGCAGGCACTTCATCAGACTGACCATTCTGGCAGCTGTGCTGCTGGAAGCTGTCGGCATATTCTTCACTTTTGTGATCACTAACCGTGTCACGGAACCGATAAAGCAGCTTTCCGGTGAAATGCATAACATAAGAATACAGAAAAAGTTTGATCACATTTCCCCGCCTGAGGGCATTACCAGTGAGATCAGAGAACTCTATGACAGCTATAATCAGCTGATAGACCAGGTAAACATCTCGATGTCCGAGGCTGAGGAGTTCTCCCGCAGAGATGCAGAAAATGAATTCAGGCTGCTGCAGGCTGAAATCAATCCGCACTTTTTATACAATACGCTCAACACCATTTCCTGGATGGCAGCCAATAATCAGGATGATGACATCCAGAAGGTAGTGATTGCTCTGGTCGGACTCTACAGAATAAGCCTTAACAACGGCAAGTCAACACTGCCGTTAAGACTGGAGATAGAACATGTCAGAAACTATCTGGAAATCATGTCATTCCGTTATCCTGACCGTTATGAAGCGGAATTCAACATTGATGAGGATACAACGGAACTGATCGTTACCAAGCAGATCCTGCAGCCGCTGGCTGAAAACGCCCTGATGCACGGCTTTGTGGAATCGCAGGAGAAAGGAAAGATCATCATTTCCAGCCATATCGAGAATGATCGCCTGGTACTGGAAGTTGCCAATACGGGCAGTGAGATAGAACTGGAGAAAGTCAATAAGCTGCTGAATGGTGATCCACAGCTGTCACAGAAGCATTACGGTATCAGAAATGTCAATGAACGTCTGATGATGTACTATGGCGATGACTGCCATCTGCAGTACAGTCTGGTTGACGGCATGACCATTGTCAGCATGAGGCTGCCGATGGATAAACTTAAGATGGAGGTTCAGGATGAGCGACATTAAGGTTGTGGTAGCTGATGATGAAATACTGGCTTTAAACGGCATCAGCAATCTCATTAATAAAACTGAAGGATATCAGGTTGTTGGCAAAGCCGCCAATGGCCGGGAATGTCTGGAGTTGATTAAAAACAATAAGCCTGAGCTGGTCATTACTGATATTAAAATGCCGGTAATGGACGGGCTGACGATGATTGAACAGTGTACCCGGCAGAATCTGCCCGTCAGCATCATAGTCATCTCTGCTTACGACGACAGGGATTATCTGAGGGCAGCCATCAGATGTCCGCTGGTATATGACTATCTGTTCAAGCCTTTCCGTAATGAGGAATTCTTTGCAGCCTTACAGGGTGCTTCGGGATTCCATAAGAAATACGCCGTGGAACACAACGATGAATCAGGCATGGCTCTGCTTGTCAGCAATATATTCAATAACGATTTTCCGTCAATTGAAAAGTATCTCAGTGAATTCTTCAGTCATGATACTTCTCTGCAGGAAATGAAAAATCATTGTTACGGCTGGATCATGTATGTGCATAATGCGGTTTTCGCTGACAATAAAACCAGATCATTTGACTCCAGACGGACAATGAATAAAGTGTTTGAAGCCAAGGAAAAAGAAGAACTTCAGGAAGTCATTTCCCGTTACATGAAAGGGTGCTGCGACCGCTTTGTCCTTAATGATAATGTTACTGTACTTGTAAAATCGTGCCTGCGCATTATGCAGAGAGAATATGATAATGAAGATCTTAATCTGAATTACTGTGCCAACAAGCTCGATGTCACGCCAAGCTATCTTTCCGGAAGATTTTCCCGCGATATGAATCAGAGTTTCTCAGTTTATCTGAATACCTTGAGAATGGATAAGGCCAGGGAAATGCTGAAGAATGTCAGCCTGAAAGTATATGAAATAGCTGAAAGAGTAGGGATAACGGATGTAAGTTATTTCAATAAACTGTTCAGAGAGTACGAGGGAAAGACACCGCTGCAGTATCGCAGAGAAATAATGGAATCTGATTTTGAAAATGAAAATGAGGATCGGTAATATAACGATCCTTTTATTTCGTAAAAAAGTTAAAGAAAGCATAAATTTTTATTATTTAAGGGTAAAATTGTCTCATATTATAATAAAAATATAAAAAGGAAAACGAGGATAATAGTAATGAGCAATATCACTAATAAGCCGTCAATTACTGACAATTACGCCTGTAAC
>CAMOMM010000110.1 GCA_946619805.1 uncultured Bacillota bacterium
CCGCTTTCACTGTCGATCAACAGGATGTTACAGCCTACTGTGACCTGATGCTCGATATTACCTTTGGCATTGGTTACGTCGAAACTGCTGATAATAGCAGGGGTTACAACACTTGCGACTTTATGTTTCACCAATGCAGCATTGATGGTTTCCAACACACCTGAAGCGGAAGCGTAGCTGTACTTATGAAAGTCATTGAACCCGTCTTTAGCTACATGAGAGCATTCATTCATGATCATCACTAATTTCTTTGCAATTCCACCATACCCAGGTAATTGGGTTTTACTGTTTTCAAACTGATAATTCTCTGTAGTATTCATCTTTTAGTCCTTTCTTCATTATTAAAATTACCGCACCGACAACCCATCAGTGCGGTATTCGTTTTATGCTGCTCTATCTGCAACACGTTTCATCAACCGTCCATAAGGACAGAATTCTGCTACATCACAGTATGACTGGCATTTTCTATCATGCCAGCGTTCCCTTGCAGAACATCTGGCTGGCAAATGATGTTCTGACATAGATCTTTTCAGCTTTTTTGCTTTGGCTGACATATACCATCTGATCCAATGGTCACTGATTTTATTGATCTTTATCAGGTACAATGGACGGGTAATGTTGCGTTCAGCAGCCATGCGTAAAGAGTAATCCCGGCATAATGCCTGAATGACCATATCTTTAACTTTAAAGCCAGCCTGTTCCAGCAGGATACGATAATAGTTAAGCTGGATGGCCCATTCCAGCACGTGTTTTACACCATCAGTGCGCCATTCTTTACGTGTTTTGGGTTGACCTTTCTTCAGCCCGGTCTTATATACTTCACCAGTAGGAACATCCACTTTGTAGTAGCCAAGAGCTTTCATCAGCTTATAGCTGGAAGTCACTTTATAATCACCAAGCGTGTTGTCAGACAGGTCAACGATCTGGCCATACAAATCAAACTTACCACTGGTAATATCATCAGCCAGCCGTTCTTCGGCAATGATATTGCCTTCATTATGGCCTTCCTGAATCGTATGCACAGCCGTTCCATGTACAGCATATAACTGTTGCATCGGGTCAACTGCATAGGGCTGTGTCTTCTTCAGGTATGTTTCACGTGTACCAGAGATCAACTCTGTTACAGACGGCTTATCCAGCTTTCTGTCTAAGGATTCAGCCACAGACCGAAGGGTAGGGAGGAACATACATCTCTGGCCATTAGGACAGTGTGACAGACACTGTTTGATAGGTATCTTATTTCCATTTTTACACTTGAACTGTGTGGCTGGCATCAGGCAACACTCCTTTCATTGTCATACACATATTCCGGTTCAAACCGATGGAAGTTGAAGAAGTCACCGTTATCAAAGTAAGATGCTTCTTCTACCTTCAGTTCTATAGCTTTCATGGAATCATATTCGTTGATGTCAACACTGTATTCATCTCTGATCCAGGCGACAGCCTCAGGATAACTGTTGAAGTATTCCTTGAGATACTCGCTATTGTGACAGCAGTCCACCATGTAACGTTCAGAGAAGTATTTTCCATCTTTGTCAGAATTGATATAAAGCTGGCTGCCACATTCTTCTGCCATATAAACCAAATGGATCAGATTGTCATACTTCTCACGCAGAATCTTGTAAAAGACCGCCATGTGAGGTTCCCATGCTGTTTCCACATCAACCTTGAAGCTGTAAGTATCTTTATCCAGAGAGAGCTTTGTATCGCAATAGGTGAAGCAATCCCGTTTGTCTGCCAGTCCTGCAATTTGCCGATTGGTGTATCCATGCAGAACCAAGAGGTTATAGAAACCCGAACCCATGGAATCAAATGCTGCATAGACCTTACGCAGAAATCTTGCCAGCTTTGACCTGTCCTTACTGTAAAATACGATGCTGTTACTGCAATAATTTGCCATGATTATTCACTCCTGTTCGTTTAATTTTGTTATTAAAATAGCCCAGAAGCTGATTGCTTCTGGGCTTCAGTTCTTATACCGCCTGTGGCAGTAATACCATATTGGGCTGTACCTTGCTTAACTTCATACTCTCATCCAGAATCGCTCCACCCAGTCGTTCAAGTTCTGTAGCACGGTTGTAATCATCAATATCCTGGCTGCTTCTGGTCACAGCATTTACCAGCCCAAAGGCTGTATAATCATTAGACATGATGAAATGGCGAAGTATGGTGGCTCGTTCAGTCTTATTGAGAATGTATTTGTCTCCCAGCACTTCAACTGTCTTGACAGGGTTGTCTCCAGTTGGAATATTCATGGAGGCCCTCATCTTGTCCACAGTCAGATTAAACTTGGCTTCATCCACCGCAGCTGATACAATATCCTGTACCTTCAGGAAATAGGCTTTATCGTCAGCAGCCAATGTTTCATCCGAATACAGTTCATAGGCGTTATCAGTATCTTCAACCTGTTTGCCAGCATGATACTTCTTGTGAGCAAGGTCTTTGGAAATCATTCCATTCCTGCATACAAGCCGGTATACCAGTGGTTCGACCTTCAATGCGCCCAACCCAATCTCGCTGTTGGAGATGACGAACCCCGCCTGTACCACATCACCGGGTGTAAGCTCAGTCTTCATCGTTCGGTTGATGACCTTCATGTAAAGATGAGTCTCTGTAATATCGCAGCTTTCAATGGAACAGCCTTTCATCTGGGCTATGACAGGTAATACATGATCGACCAGCTCTAAGTTATCAAGCCTACGATACCTGTCAGAGAGAAATGCACGTAACTTTCCATCTAATGTACGCAGCATACGTTTCTCAGGGTTTTTCATCAACCATCCATTGATGTTCTGATCTAACAGAGTAGGGTATTCCAACCTCATGCGGTCATAGTATTTGAATGGAATACCTAACCGGTCTGCAATCTGCCTGTGGGCCACGTCCGACACTACATAGGACATTACATCATCCCCGGTTGAAACACTTAATGAGCTGATACCATCAGCACTGTTAACAATAAGGCTGCGTGTATCAGCTATCATGTCCTTACGGTTTTCTCGCTGTTCTTCCAGCTTTTGGTACAACTCCTGAATCGTTTTGAATCCTTGTTTCATACTAAGTCAGTCCTTTCGTCTTTAAAATGATAATAAGATTTGCTGGTATCCAGCGGTTTGTCGCTTCGTACATGAAGCTGTAGCACTTTGTTCTCAATGCTTTCTTTGCTATAGCCGGCAAAGTCAAGCAGAAGGTGAAGTGCGGTGGTCATGTCCTCCTGCGATTGGAAGATATAATCGTTGGTAAAGTTTTGTAACGTGTCAGTTACTGTGAGTTGGATCATAGAAACTCCTCCTTGTGATTTGTAATTGGTCTCTATATAAATAACAACTCTCATATCTGACAGAATCGGTTATAGCCAACCTTGCTGACCTGACTAACCTTTTCAGAGCCTATATGAGAGCTGTTAGGATTTTTGGCAACAGAAAAGTCCCAGTACTTTTCAGTACTGGGACTTCCCATCAATATCTAATAACTATCGGTATGTTTTTGATTGGTATCAATGTGAGCACATTTTTAATGAAGATTTTAAAGATTACACCCAAGTCTAAGCTAGGGTGTAATCTTTCTATAATTTCTCTTTAGAAGCCTTACGCAAGACATCTTCACTAATGTGGTATTTCTTGCTTGCCATGGATAATGCCGTTTCAACTGCAATACCTTTTGTCATGACGAGAAACGCAAGATATAATAACGCAAGACCAAGAATGATTCTTGCATCCCATTCCAAGGGTGGTTCTGGAAAAGGATTTGGGGCCACGAAATTTCTGTTTGTTTCAGGCATAGTTAATTATCATTCCTTTCTGAGCAGTAGTTTAGATGAAATAAAGTCTCCAGCCACATTATCATCTGTGGCTGAAGGCTTTGCATCTGATGCTCGTTAAGATAATATATGTTTGTACTCTGTTAATTTGCGATCCGGCTCTAATGGTGCTTATAATAAGGTGATTGGTACAGTTTTTTGTTTAGTCTGATATTCTGTACGCAGCCTAAGACGTACTTCAGCGGACATAGGTTGCTCTAATCTGAAACAAAATAGCCTTACCTGATGAGTTCATCAGGTAAGGTGTGTATTTGCTGTTATCTGGCGAATCCTATATAATAAAATTAACGAATGCAGAATATCTTTCTGAAGGGTGGCTTAAATGATGAATACATCTGACCGAGCTATTGGTTTCTCACATGATGAACTGATGAGCCTATGTAAAGCTTATATTACACATACCACTATACATAGAGTTGAACTGGCAACAATATTTACCCAATATTTTCCGTCATGTGAAGAACCATATTTGCTGGAAGATATTCGTAACATCTATGAAAACAATGGGTTGTATAATACCTACATTTTTAAAAGGTGCGGTTTTGACTTGATGTCGGCTACTGAGATTAAAAAGTTCTTATCAAACGGCTTTTCAAAAGAATCAGCAGCAGTAATTAAAGATTTATACACTAAGAGGGTGCTAATTGACCCTGCTTTTGGCCATATTCTCTCAGAAAATCGTTATGAATTTGATATAATACCAGAAGTTATGAACAGTATGTATATCTTTACGGCTGATTTGATTTTAAGATCGTTTGTTCAATGCAATATAACATTACTTTCTTTCAATGGGTTGGCAAAACTTGATCCAGCGGTCTATAGAGACCTCAAATTCTTTTTTAACTCCTATGTTGGTGGTATTATAGGTAATACCTATAATACCACCAACATA
>CAMOMM010000111.1 GCA_946619805.1 uncultured Bacillota bacterium
ACGGTAATACACTGTGCTGATATGAAACTGAAGAATGTCTGCGGTATAGTTGATGACTGCGGCTTCAATTCCATTCTGGGAATATCCAGAGCCTTATGCCAGGATGTCTATCATCTGCCTTATTTCCCGTTGGGATACATGTCAATGTTCTGGTCTCTTCTGCTGAATAAAGTAAGCTATACCGGTGTGGTCGGTGAGAAGTGCGTCCGGAATACGGATGTTCCAATCATCTTCATTCATGGTAAGGATGACCACTATGTGCCTTGCTGGATGAGTGAAAGCATGTACAAGGCGTGCCGTTCACCGAAGGAACTGCATCTGATCGATGACTGCGGACATGCGGCAGCCTACATGAGGGCACCGGAAGAATATACGGCAGCAGTCAACCGCTTACTGGATGGTGAAGTGAAATGAAATACCTCGGTGTAGACTACTACCCTGAACAGTGGGGACTGCAGCTGGCCGATGAAGATCTGGACAATATCGTTGAACTGGGAGCCAGTCTGATCAGGATCGGCGATTTTGCCTGGGACCGTTTTGAACCGGAAGAAGGAAGATATGATTTCTCCTTCTTTGATGAATTCATCGAAAAGGCCAGAAAGAGAGATCTGAAGATAATGATGTGCGTGCCAACCGCCACGATGCCAAGCTGGCTGTATGAGAAATATCCGCAGATCATGAACGAAAATGAATACGGATACCGTCAGCCTTATGGCGCCAGAAGAGGCTATTGCGTCAACAGTGACGTGTATCTTGAAAAGGGAGTTGCCCTGGCCAAAGCCATGGCTGAACATTATAAAAACGAAAAGGCAATTGTTGCCTGGCAGGTCGACAATGAGATCGGACACGAAGGATCAGACATGTGTTACTGTCCTGAATGCCACCGTAAATTCATTGAATATCTTCAGGGCAGATATGACGGTATAAACGATTTAAACGCCAGATGGGGCACTTCTTTCTGGACCCAGACATACAGTTCGTTTAAACAGATTCCGCTTCCCAGGCCTTCCTTTACGCCTCACAATCCATCATTAAGGCTGGAGTGGGAAAGATTCAGAAGTCACAGCAATGCCGCCTTCATCAGGTCATTGGTGGAGGCCATTAAGAGCGTTGATGAAAAACTGATCGTCACTCATGATTTTGAGGGCGGTACCATCAACAAGCACTTCTCACCATTTGAAGTGGCCAAGTGTCTGGACTTTGTTTCCTATAATAACTATCCGGTCTGGGGCGGTCAGAAAGCTCCGATGTCAGAAAGCGACCTGGCTTTCAGCGTGGACTTTGCCAGAGGATTTAAAAGAGAAAAGATCTGGGTCACGGAGTCCATCATGGGACAGCAGGGACACAATGACATCGGTTATGCGCCAAAGCCTGACGAAGCGAAAAAGTGGGCCTTACAGTCATTGGAACATGGGGTTGAAACGGTCATCTTCTTCCGTTATCGCGGGTTTACCAAAGGAGCGGAACAGTTCTGTTTCGGCATCCTGGACAGTGATAACGAAAAGAGAAGAAAGTATTATGAGACTCAGTCCTTCATGAAGGAAGCCAGGGAAAGAGAGATTGAATATCCTAAAGCTTATGTCTGCATTGTATATGACTATGATTCCAAGTCATCAATGGCCATTCAGCGCCAGTCAGATGTCTTCTCCTATGAAGGCGAATGTCAGAAACTGTATAAACAGCTGTATAAACGCCACATTAACTGTGACATCATCGATTCATCTGCTGATTTCAGCGGATATAAAACAGTCATACTTCCATACATGATCATCATGGATGACCGGTTTAAAGCCAGATTAAAGAAATATGTAAATGATGGCGGTACCGTGGTTATGACTGCCAGATGCGGCTGGAAGGACAAGGACAATAATCTGATCTTCGGGGAAAGACTGCCGGCAGGATTAAGCGATCTGACTGGATGTATGATCGAAGAACATGAAACACTGTTATCAGGACAGAGTTCACCTTGTACGTATAACGGTAAACAGGGACATGGTCTGGTCTTTGAAGAACTCCTTGCCTTAAAAGGAGCAGAGGAACTTGTCAGCTGGAAGGATAATCCTTATGGCCGTTTCACTGCAGCAACCGTGAACCGTTATGGCAAGGGCAGATGCTTCTATCTGGGAGCATCCTTTGATGAGGAAACCCTGACAGCTCTGTTTGATGAAATACTCAGGCAATGATATGAATAAGAAGAAACGGTTTATCACCATACTTTTGCTTGTGGTGGGACTGTTTTACATATTCAGGCTTTCAGCTGATCCATGGATATCCAGCTATGATGAAGCAATCATGGTAATCAATGATAAATATCCGCTGGATGAAGGACCGATCGCTTCCTATGAGTATGACCACAGTGGCGGTGATGAAACAGGAAACGGATACATATGTTTCAGAGTTGTCTTTGAAAACGGAACCAGAGGACAGATCAGGGCAGAAGTAAAATGGCACAGACATATTTCACGGATTGGTCCTGATTTCAGGATCAGATCCTGTCAGATAATGGCTGAACATTAAAAAAAGAGCTTATAAAAAGGGGAATGAATGGATTTATTCATTCCCCTTTTACATAGCGGTAAATGTCATACCAGCTGTAAACTCTGGTAACGTTTTCCCTGGTGTAATCCTGATTATATGGATTGTCAAACAGCAGGACAGGGATCTCCAGAGACATGGTGTCGACGGTGAATGGAGCATCTTCTACAAACAGATCACAGTGCTTTCCCCTGACGTAGTCTATCTTGGGAAAGCCGGTAAACATCAGTTCATCGTAATAGATTCCGTTTTTTCTGAGCCAGTTCTCAGTTGTTTCTCTGATCCTGTGACCTCTTTCATCTTCCCTCAGAGATCCGGTTCTTCCGGTACAAACGATCAGATAATGTCCATCATCATGCAGTTTCTGCATTACTTCTGCCACAAAGAATCTCGGCGGAACATTTTCTATATATTCAAACTGAAAGCTCTGCATGATATCGCGGTTTGACCAGCGGTCCATATAGGCGATCTTCCATTCATAACCGTACGGTTTGTCCATGACCGGAAGGCCATGCTCAAAAGTATATTTGCCCCACTGTTCCAGACGGAAAGCGTGATCGTCACACATGCAGCCGTCAATGTCAAAACCAATAATCATATAAATTCTCCTGTTTGAACTACAGATTAATTTTACAATGTAAAACAGGTTCACAAAACAGAATCAACTGAAAAACAGATGATGAAAAAAGTTTAAAAAATTAGCACTCACCTATTGACAGTGCTAAAAAAGAGGGCTATAACATAGGTGTAAAAGGAATTAGAGGATTCCAAAAGGTAATGATATAGATTCAGAACCCTCCAATCCCCTTACTGGAAAACATAGTTCATTCGTTAGAAAGAACAATGAAATGAAAGTAAAGGAGGTAAATGTACTATGTTAACACCTAGAATTTATACTGAAAACTTATTTGATGACTGGTTTGATGACTTCCCATTCAGAAGCCTGGAAAATGTAGACCGTAAGCTGTATGGCAAGCATGCTGCCAGAGAAATGCTGACAGATGTCAAGGAAAATGAGAACAACTATGAAGTTCTGATGGATCTGCCTGGCTTCAAGAAGGAAGACATTAACATTGAACTTAATGACGGTTATCTGACCATCACTGCTTCCAAGGGCTTGAATGAGGAAGAGAAGAATAACAAGGGTAAGATCGTCCGTCAGGAAAGATACTCTGGAGTAATGCAGAGAACCTTCTATGTCGGTGAACAGCTGACTAATGAAGACATCAAGGCTAAATACGAAGATGGTGTATTGAGTCTGGATATTCCTAAGAAGGAAGAAAAGAAACTTCCGGAAAAGCATACCATCATGATCGAAGGATAATCTGTGGAATAGTCAATTCAGAACAATAAGTCTGTAAAGCCGGACACTGTGTGTGGACCGGCTTTTACTTTGACAAATATGTCCTTTTTTTGACAATCCTGTCACGATATGAGCCTCTATGTGCAACTAAAATGTAGATATACGAATATAATATGTATATCTTATTTATGAATCAGAACCGATAATGAGAAAGGGTATGGTGAGATTATGGAAAATCTAGATAAAAACAGAATAATCGAATTAATTACCGAACGGAGAAAATCCAGGGATCTGTCACTCGATGATATGGGTAATATCCTGCATGTATCAGGAAGAACTGTCAGAAGATGGGAACGGGGAGAACAGACACCGACGATCGATGATGTGATAAATCTCTGTAATGAATTTGATATTTCGTTTGACAGAATATTTGAAGAGAAAACAGATGACAGTCAGAAGGCTGATAATAAAGTTCAGCAGACTAATATAAATATGGAATCGATAAGTCAGATTGTCAGTTCCACTGATCGGAAAATCAGGGAACTGAGCCGGGAAGTAAGTGCTCTTAAAGAACAGATCAAAACCATGGGCAGTATATACAGTCAGTCTGATTCTGAAGGTGATCTTACATGGTTACGGCTATTTATTATTCATCTGGCGGCTACCGTTAT
Organism: uncultured Bacillota bacterium; assembly: GCA_946619805.1. Classification (GTDB taxonomy): domain Bacteria; phylum Bacillota_I; class Bacilli_A; order Erysipelotrichales; family Erysipelotrichaceae; genus RUG521. The sequence continues at coordinate 4,510 of CAMOMM010000111.1, forward strand.
CGGTTTTCTGTGTTATGTTCGAGGATCGGTTGGTTATCAGCTTGCCTTTGTTTTGACGCTGGCGTATATAGCAGCGATCAGTTTTATGATCTGGCATACAGGGAACAGTCGCAGGGTTCAGAAAATGTTCATGCTGTATTCTCTTGTTCTCAGTGTGAATCTGCTGTTCTGTGTTCTGCTTGAGACGGAACTGTTTGGAAA
>CAMOMM010000112.1 GCA_946619805.1 uncultured Bacillota bacterium
CCGTCGTCAAGAACCTGCAGGTCCTTTTCCAGCAGAATGATGTCAGCGACTTCCTTGGCAATGTCAACTGCCGTATCAACGGAGATGCCTACATCTGCCTGCTTCAGAGGAGGGGAGTCATTAATGCCATCACCCATGTAGCCGACGGTGTGACCCTGCTGCTGCATGATGGAAACGATTCTTTTTTTCTGCATAGGGTTGAGCTTGGCGAATACATAGCATCTGTCACAGGCTTCCTTGAGTTCATCATCACTCATGTTTTCCACAGCTGCACCGTTGTATGTATAGGTAACGTCGATTCCCAGTCTTTTGGCAACGGCAATGGCTACGCCTTCACTGTCGCCGGTCAGTACCACGGTCCTTATTCCGGCTTTCTTAAGGTTGTCCAAGGCCGGCTTGGCTGATTCCTTAGGCGGATCGAGGAATCCGATGAATCCCAGCAGAACCATGTCCTTTTCGTCATCAATGCCAAAGGTATCGACATCGTGTATTTCGTTTTTCTGAGCAACCGCAATTACTCTGATTCCTTCCCGGCCGTTTTCATCAGCGACCCTGCGGGCAATGGCGAGCCATTCATCATTGATCTCTTCAACCTGGCCATGGACATCCACATAACGGCAGCGACTTATCACTTCGTCAACAGCACCCTTGGTGATCAGCTGACGCTTGACGTTCTTGTCTCTCATTACTACGGACATCATGCGTCTGGAGAAATCAAACGGAATCTCATCTTCTCTGATGTACTCTCTTTTAAGACGGCTTAAGCCTTCCTTTTCGCCTCGGGAAATTATGGCACGGTCCATCAGATTCTTCATTCCGGTCTGGAAATAACTGTTAAGGAAGGCGTGGGAGAGTACTCTGCGGTCTTCTTCGCCTTTTGGATTGAGATATTTCTCCAGGATAACCTGGTCTTCAGTAAGGGTACCGGTCTTGTCGGTACACAGCACATCCATTTCACCAAAGGTCTGAATGGCACCCAGACGTTTGACGATGGTCTTCTTCCTGCTCATGGCAATGGCGCCTTTGGCCAGGGAACTGGTCATGATAACCGGCAGCATTTCCGGCATCAGGCCTACTGCGATGGTAATGCCGAACATCAGGGAATCCAGCCAGTTGTTCTTGGTAAGCAGGTTGGCAACGAAGATGACAGGGATCATTACCAGCATGAATCTGATCAGAAGTCTGGAAATGGAATCCATGTTTTCGTCAAAGGTGCTCTTGGTATTCTCTGAGGAAAGTGACTTGGCCATGGAACCGAAATAGGTATAGTTACCGGTTGATAAGATCACGGCTCTGGCACTGCCGGAAACGATGTTGCTTCCCATAAAACCGATGTTGGACAGCTCAGTGATGTTGTCATATTCACGGCATTCCGCAAACTTTTCTACCGGCACGGATTCACCGGTCAGCTGGGACTGGTCAATGAACAGGTCCTTCAGGTCATAGAAGCGGACATCACCAGGTACCATGTCACCGGCTCCCAGCTTGACTATGTCGCCGGGAACGGCGTCTTCAATGTTGATGGTTACTGAATAGCCGTTTCTTATCACTTCAATGTTGTTGCTGATCATTTTCTGCAGCTGTTTGGCTGCGTTGCTGCTTTTTTCAGACTGTATGAACGAGACGGCTGATGAGATGCCAACTATGATCAGCAGCATGGCAAAAGTGGCATAACTTGCCTTTTCCGCCAGAATGACATCCGTGAAATAAGTTACACCTGCTACTGCCAGTAATACAACGTTAAAAGGATTGATCACCGCATCCTTAAGTCTGATGATCAATGTGTTCTCGTTGGCCTGGTTGATTATGTTCTTGCCGTATTTTTCGGTATTGGTGGCAACCTGTTCATTATTCAGACCGCTGTTATCGATGTCAAATCTTTCAAACAGCTCTTCCTTGCTTAACTGAGAGTATTCTTCGAGTTTCTTTTCGACGATCTTGCTGTCAGCACTGCTGTTTCTTGCCTTTGCCATATAAAAACCCTCCTTGTCAATTCAAAGCGGGTCATACTGTCAGAAAAACTACTGCTGATTTGCAGTATGACCGCTGTTTATAATGATGTGTCTACTGTGATAGTCATCTGAATGGGACATACTGCATTATTCTCCTTTTCTACCTTCATTATATTAACCAGAAGCAAAAGTGTAAATATTTTGTAAAATAAAAACTGCCGGTTATTACTTCAGCAGTTTCTTAAGCTGTGTTATCAGTTTAGGCAGGATCAGAGCATACAGTACTGACAGTATCAAACCTGTCAGAAACTTCAGCAATAAGGTGCCGAAGACCAGTTTGGAAGAATAATATCCAAACAGTCTGGAGTCAACGTAAAGTGCCAGGGTATTGAATACCGTAACGGTAAAGGCACAGATCGTCGCGATAATGGAAACGTTGATGACGTTGTACTGCTTGACGTTTCGGGAAAGATACCCGGCCAGAAATCCGCTTAGGGCATGAGGCAGTATCCATAACGGGGTTGTGGCTGTTATGCCGTATGATGAGAAAAACAGCTGGTATATGCCGCTGCCGGCCAATCCTACAATAAATCCATCGAGAGGCCCCATCAGAAGACCGGCTACAAGAACCGGAAAAGCTTCAAGGGTGAACTTGAAGTTGATGACCTTAACAGGGGTCCGCAGGCTTAATACCACATAAATGGATGTAAGCATGGCCAGAGTGGTAAGTTTACGTGTTGTCATTTTGGTTGTCTCCTTTGAAGAGGCTGCGGATCTCGCTGACAAAATACAGGGAACCGGTGATCAGAATGGTTCCGTCTGAATATTTCTTTACAGCGTAGTCCAGAGCCTGACGGTAGTCGCTTATTGCGGTAACATCATTGTTACCGACCAGCTGCTGCAGCGGGGTGCTGCGGCTGCTGTTGAATGTTGTGATGATCAGCTCATCAGCCAGCTGATTGAGCTTCTTAATCATTTTATCATATTGCTTGTCTGAAAGAATACTGGCAATTATGCACAGGGGATGCTCCAGATTCCTGATGCTTTCTTCTACAGCGGTTATGCCGTGTTCGTTATGAGCACCGTCAACGATGATTCTCGGCCTGTCGCTGATGATCTCAAAACGTCCGGCCCAGGCTGTATTCTGCAGGCCGTTTCTGATGTCTTCTCTGCTTAATTCGATTTGGTGTGATACTCTGAGATACTCTGCGACCCGCAAAGCCAGAGAGGCGTTTTTAGCCTGATAGAGGGCCATGGTCGGTAATGTAACTTCATATCCGCGGTACCTGAAAAAGACTCTGTTATTGATCAGCTGTCCTTCAGGAGCCCTGATTTTTGTGACAGAAGTATGCTTCTGGCTGGCTACCCGGTCAAATACTTCCAGACATGATTTCTTGGTTTCACCGGTAAATACAGGAATGTCTTCTTTGATGATTCCGGCTTTTTCATAGGCTATCTTTGGCAGAGTATCACCAAGATAGGCCATGTGGTCAAAACCGATATTGGTTATCACGCTTACCATTGGAATGATGACGTTGGTGGTATCCAGTCGTCCTCCCATTCCAACTTCATAGACAACATAGTCTACCTTGTTGTCCAGGAAATAGTAAATGCTGATGAGCATGTCTATCTGAAACATGGAAAGGCCATACTGGTCATAGTATTTCCGGAATCTGTTCCCGTATTCAAGCAGATCTTCATCGGAAATGAACTTATTGTTGATTCTGATGCGGTCATTGTGAACGATCAGATGCGGACTGGTAAAAGAGCCAACCTTATAACCGTGCTGCTGAAGTATGCTTCTGAGATAATCAGTAGTGCTTCCCTTGCCGTTGGTACCGGCAACATGAAGGCATTTCAGCTGTCTTTCAGGGTGGCCAAGGCTGTCCAGAAGCACACGAAAACCTTCGCGGTTATCGCTGGTTGTCTTTCTGGTAATAATAAAATCTATGAATTCCTTAGCTGTTGTAAACATATTCTTTAAAACCGGTTAGTCATGAATTGATAACATGACCATGTTTCTATTTTACACTAATTTTGCTCTTTTAAGTATCTGAAAACATCAGGAAGGGCTCAATTAAGAGCCCTTTATAACCAGTTCTTTTCAGTTACGATGCAGTCATAACCGTGTATTTTGAATTTATCACCAATATGCAACTTGTCTTTTTTGACCAGCATGTAGCCATTGTTGACTTCTTTGACATAGGAGTAAACCATTTTGGAGACACGGCCGATTTCCTCTTCTTCACCATCGATGAAGATTGGTTCACCAGGTCCGCCATACTGTTTTGCACGGATATAGAAGTCTTCATTTTCATCGATAACTTCAAACCCAAGCATTTCTCTTTCCGGACCGTTTTCTTTTACTTTCAACAAAGCTTCTTTGCCAATAAAATCTTTTTCCCAGTTAATGTTCTTTTCCAGACCGACTTCAAATGGATTTGTATGAGCCAGATCTCTCATGTAATAAAAACCTGCTTCAGTTGGCAAGGTCCAGGCAAAGACCTGGAATTCTGTTATTTCCTTACCTCCCGCATCTTTTACAGCTTTACTAATAACATCCTGAACATCATCTGCCAGATCTGCATTGCAGTAAATCTCATATCCGAATTTTTCGCCGGTAAATCCTCCGCGGTTAATGATGACTTCAATGCCATTAATGTCATCGACTCTGTTCTGGAAGAATTTCAGATCATTAACTCCATTGCTGGGA
>CAMOMM010000113.1 GCA_946619805.1 uncultured Bacillota bacterium
GTTTTTAGTGGAAACCGTGGTTTTTTCACCATATACCTGATATTCCTTTATTTCAGTTTCTTCGTTTTTCTTTTTAATACTGTCAGACATGCTGAAAGCCTGTGCCGTACTCACGCCGCAGGTAATAAAAATCGCAATTATTAAAAAGATAACCGTCGTTCTGTATTTCATTGTATGCATGTCTCCTGCCTTTATTATAGTATATTGCGGTTTATGTGCACAATAAAAGCGGTTTGCACCGCTTACTGATATTCAACCTTTGGTCCTCTGACGCAGTACTTGTAGATCCAGTTCTTGAACTCGTCAGTCTTTTCTTCCTGGCTACGGTAGGCCTTGTACAATGTACGGAAGGTATCGGACTTGCTCTTGAAAACGGTTATGATGCCGCAGCCGTGATCGATCATGAACTTGTTGGCAAACATGATGGCAACACGGACGTCCCCGTCCTTGAACAGTCTTTTATCCAGAATGTATAGCATTACATCGATCGCAATTTCCACATTGGCCTTGGCCGGCTGGTTTAACATGGCGTCAAGCTCTTCGATCTGCTCATCTGTCAGGGAGCCGACGATCTCCTCATTAAGCCCGTCCATCAGGATGGTGTGGATCTCCAGCAGACAGTGGTTGTCGTTTTCCACATCAGGGTTGTTCATGATGTAGTCAAAGGCAGCATAAAAGTTATTCCGGGCAATCTCTCTTAAAGGATCGTCCTCACTGTAACGGGAAAGATGCAGAGCATTGGAAACAAAATTGTCGAGATGATCCTGTACATAACGGATGTTATCTCTCCTGGTCATGACATACTTGTTTTTCATTATGATACCTCGCAACCCTGAGAGGGCTTATCGTGTATATATATTCTAGCAAAAAAACTGTAGCAGTGGAACAAATTGGAACCATTAAATTATAATGAAAGAAAATGAACCGAAACGAAAATGTCTGCGTCTATATAGGTGAAAGGATACTTATGAAGGATTTTGAGGAACTGTTAAGAGAATACGGTAAGTCAGCAGAAACATACGTCAGGTATAAAGTCTCGATCAGAGAAGATGCCGAAGATATCCTGCAGGAGACGTATGTCCGGGCTTTCCGCAGATTTGAAAGCCTTAACAGTGAAAGTTCTTTTCGATCCTGGCTCATCAGCATTGCCCGTAACAAGGTCAATGACTATTACCGTAAAAAGGCGGAAACGGATGAGGTTCCCTATGATGATGGGATCATTCAGTATGTTGATGTCAACAGATCGGTAAATACGGCAGTCAGTGATACGATGAAACAGCTTGATGATTCTGACAGGGAACTGCTGCATCTGTACTACTGGGAAGAGATGTCAGTTCAGCAGATCGCAGTGGAACTGAAAATACCGGCAGGTACGGTAAAAAGCCGACTGTACAAAGCCAGAAAGAGCTTTGAAAAGAAGTATCCGCAGGAGGAACTTAAAATGAAAAGATTACCGGAAAGAATATTTGATTATAAGATCACTGAAATGAAGGAAGAGCCATTTGAAACCAGATGGAATGAGTTAATGGGCTGGTTTCTGATTCCTGAAGAAGGCAACAGTATCAGATGGGGCATCTATGACTATCCGGAAAAAACACTGACAGAGCAGTTCGATATGAAGTGTTCCGGACAGATGCAGATCCATGGCATTACCGGGGTTAAGGTTACGGCTGTGGAAAAGCAGGGCAGGAAAAAGATGGAAAGACACTTTGTCGCCCAGCTTACCGATACCCATTGCCGTTATCTGGCTGAATCACACATGGAGGATGGTGTCGAAAAGATGTTTACCTTCCTGGATGGTGAGGCTTTCCTGAATAACTGGGGTTTTGGTCCGGAAAACATCGGCAATGAAACCAGTCTGAAAAGAAAAGGCATCATCAACATAGAAGGTGATAAGATCACCAGTCCGGCTGACAGGGAAGCCATGGATGTGGTAGGCAGATATGAAGTTGTCATCAACGGCAGAAACTATGATACCGTCTGTCTGATGGATATCGGCACCTATGATGAAAACACGGTAACGGAACAGTACATTGACGCTAACGGGCGAACGGTATTATGGAGAAGGTTCAATGTGAACAACACCAGATGGAACTATGACCATTTTGAAGACATTGATCCTGAAGAGCTGCAGGATAATGAAACCATTACCGTCAACGGGAAAGTCTGTTATCACTGGTATGACTGCATAACGGATTACATTCTTTAGAGCAAGACAGGACAAACTCTTTATTCAGATGATAAAATATTAGAGGAAACAGAAATGTTTCCTCTAAGCATTTAAGGAGGAAAGGAATTAACCATGAAAAAAGAAGTAAAGGGACCAATGAAATTTGCACCGCTGCCTGTTCTGATGATAGGCACATATGATGAAAACGGAACACCGAACCTGATGAATGCTGCCTGGGGCGGTCAGTGTGATACCAATGAGATCTTCATTTCACTGTCATCACATAAGACAACCGATAACTTTGCCAGAACAGGTGAATTCACCGTGGCCTTTGCGACCAGAGATACAGTTGTTGAGTCAGACTATTTCGGCATTGAATCAGGGAAAAAGACAGATAAGATCGCCAGAGCCGGTTTTCATGCCGTAAAGAGTGAAAAGGTCAATGCTCCGGTATTTGAAGAGTATCCGATCACCATGGAATGTCAGGTCGTCAGCTTTGAGGACGGTATTCTGTTGGGAAAGATCGTCGGTACGGTTGTTGATGAGGAAGTACTTACCGAAGACGGTAAGATCGACTTCGGCAAGGCCGGAATCATTTCCTTTGATCCAAGCTTCAACGCTTACCGTGTTATCGGTGAATGCGTCGGGCAGGCTTTCAAGGACGGCTTCAAGCTGAAATAACATGAAGAAAGTCTATTTTGCCGGCAGTATCAGAGGCGGCAGACAGGATGAGACCCTGTACAGAGAAGCCATTGAGTACATAAAGATGACTGATATTGTTCTGACGGAACACGTCGGTGATCTTTCATTAAATGCCCTGGAAACAACTGAGGACAGGGATACCCGGATCTATCTGCAGGATACCGGCTGGCTTAAGGAATGTGATCTGGTCATTGCGGAATGCACGCATCCTTCCTTAGGTGTCGGCTATGAACTGGCCTATGCGGAGAAACTGGGAAAGCCATGTCATGTTCTTTACAGACCGAAGGAAAGTCAGCTGTCAGCGATGATAAAGGGAAATGCTTATTTCCATGTATATGACTATGACAGTCTGAAGGATCTGGCTGGCATATTGGATGATATTCTGAAATGAGGTCATAAATGAATAAAGTCAGAATTACCGTATTGAGGAGAACCTTCAATGAGGATATTTCCCGGAAGTACCGGGTAAATGGCCTGGGACTTTGTGAACTGCATCAGGAAGGGCAGGTATTTATCTCCAACGGCTGGGAAAAGCCTGAAGGGTTATGTGAAAGTGCCTGGCAGTCCATGCACAGTTTTGTCTTTGCTCTTTCACATGGAGGAAGAGATTTCCTGAAGGACTGGATGAAGGATAAAAATTCAGCAGTTATCAGCTGCAATGACGGCTGTCGTCCGGTTGTTTTCCTGCTGGAAGCTTTGGAGGAGCAGTAAATGTTTCTGGAAGATTATCACATGCATACGGAGTTTTCCGAAGATTCAGAATCTCCGATGCAGGATCAGATCAAACAGGCGATAGATAACGGTATTCAGGAGATCTGCATTACCGACCATGTGGACTATGGCATCAAGCTGGATTGGGATGAACCGGAGAAAATAAGATTCCGCGATTATGGATGTGCGGTTGCCAATGTCAACTATCCGGTGTATTTCAACAAGCTTGACTACATGAGAAAACTCTATGGGGACAGGATCACAATAAAAAACGGTCTGGAATTTGGCATGCAGACGCATACTGTACCTCAGTTTCAGAAACTGTTTGACCGTTATCAGGACAGACTTGATTTCATCATTCTGTCTCTTCATCAGATCGGTGATAAGGAATTCTGGGCGCAGGAGTTTCAGAAGGACAAGTCTCAGCAGCAGTACAATGAAGAGTACTACCGCGAGATGTATGAGATAATGAAAGTGTATAAGGATTACAGTGTTCTTGGTCATCTTGATGTCATCAACCGTTATGACTTGCTGGGCTGCTATCCGTTTGAAAAGACTGAGGATATTGTGGCAGAAATACTGAAGCTGGCCATAAAGGATGGCAAGGGAATTGAAGTAAATACTTCTTCCTTCCGCTATGGACTTCCTGATCTGCAGCCGTGCCGCAAGATCCTGCATTTATACAGGGATCTGGGAGGAAAGATCCTTACCATCGGTTCCGATGCGCATTATCCTGATTATGTCGGGGCACATATCCGGGAAGTAATGGACATCCTGAAGGATGAGATCGGATTCAAGGAGATCTGTACCTTTGACCGAATGGTTCCTTCTTTCCATAAACTATAAAAAAGAACAGCCTGTGGCTGTCCTAGAATAAATCAAGTTTCAGCAATGGACTTTCGATCTGCATGTCAGGGTTATTCCTGATCATCGCATCGATGTCCATTTTTTTCAGGTATTCCCTGGCTTCCTCCCGGTTCATGATGACCGGAGCTCTTTCATGGATGTACCGGGTCTGGCTGGCCGGTCT
>CAMOMM010000114.1 GCA_946619805.1 uncultured Bacillota bacterium
AGGAGGAAATAACATGGCAAAAGGATTAGTAGTTATTTTAAGCGGTGCCAGCTCTGTTGGTAAGGGCCGGATCAGAGAAAAGCTGCTGGAAGACAGGGACATGAATCTGTTCTTCTCCATTTCCGAGACCACACGTCCGCAGAAAGAAGGAGAAATTGATGGAAAGGATTACTACTTTGTCAGCCATAAGGATTTCGCCAATTCTGTAAAGAACAGAGAACTGCTGGAGTATACCGAATTTAACGGATATTACTATGGCACACCTAAGGCGCAGGTCAAGTTCCTTACCGATAAGGGTAAGAATGTTCTGATCGAAGTTGAAGCTCAGGGCGTTGGTCCGATCAAGCTGAACATTCCTGACGCTCTGGCATTCTTCGTCATGCCGAAGAGTTTTGAGGAACTGGAAAAGCAGATCAATGAAATTTACAAGGATGATGAAGCTTCCATTACCCGCCGTCTTAACAAAGCCAAAATGGATATGGAAATAGCTCCTTTATTCAGAAATATCGTATATAACGATGATACCGATAAGGCTTTTAATGACATTAAGAAAGTAGTCATGGCAGAACTGGAGAAGAGAAATAAATGAAGAAATGGCAATTGGAAAAGCTGGCCAGAGTCCTCGTCAGAACCGGAGTAAACATCCAGCCGGGCGAGACAATGGTCTTACAGACAGATACCGTGGCTATTGACTTAGCCAGAGAAATAGTAAAGGAAGCATTTGCGGCCGGGGCAGCTGATGTTGAAGCCTTTATAGAAGATGCTGAGATCAATCATCAGAAAGCCCTCAACTGTTCAGTTGAAACACTGAAGAATCTTCCTGAATGGAAAAAGGAAGCCATCGATTCCATCTTACGCACCGGTAAGGGTGTGCAGATGGGTGTTCGTGCTTCCCGCCCTTCCATCAATGCCGATGTTCCTGATGATCATCTGAAAGCTCAGGCGTTTGCCGGTAATGAACTGCGTAACGTTATCCGCAATTACATTCATCAGGGATGTCTGAAATGGACCGGAACCGTCTATCCGTCAATGGAATGGGCAAAGAAGGTCTGGCCGGAATGTGATGATGAAACAGCATACCGGAATCTGGAAAATGCCATCTGCAAAATGATGCGCGTTGATGAAGACAGCGATCCGGTGGAAAACTGGAAGAAACACTGTGAAAACCTCTCTGTCAGAAGCAAGAAACTCAATGACTTCAACTTCAAGTCACTGCACATCACTTCTGAACTGGGAACTGACCTGACAATGGATCTGGTTGAAGATCACATCTGGTGTTCAGCCGGTGAAATGGGAGCTCAGAATGTAAACGCTCCTTATGTTGCCAACATGCCGACAGAGGAAGTGTTCAGTGACCCTGATTTCAGAAGCGTTAACGGCATTGCCTATGCTTCATTCCCGCTGTTTATCTCCGGCAAGCTGGTGACAGACTTCTGGATCAGATTTGAAAACGGCAAGGCTGTTGACTGCGGAGCTTCCAGCAATGTTGAATTCTTAAAAGAAGCATTGTTCAGAGATGAAACAACCAGACAGTTAGGCGAAGTGGCTCTGGTATCCAAGCAGTCTCCGATCAGACAGATGGGCAAGATCTTCTACAACGGTCTGATCGATGAGAATGCGGCCTGCCATCTGGCTTTCGGTGCCAGCTTCCCTGACTGTGTTAAAAACGGTAAGGAAATGACCAGAGAAGAACTGATTGCCAGGGGCGTCAACTTCTCTGTCAGCCACAATGACTTCATGATCGGCAGTGATGACATCAAGGTTGTGGGAACGACTCATGATGGACGTCAGATCACGGTTATGGAGCACGGTGATTTTGTAATATAGGAGGTGGCTGTATGGCTGTCTCCAATCAGGAATTTCTGGTAACAGGTGTACCGGATATTGATTCCCTGAAATCCAAGATATTAAGCTACCGTCAGCAGGGTATCCTGCTTGATAAGTGGCTGGAAAAAAGAATTGAAAACATTCTTCCGCAGGTAATGAAAAATGCCGGCATTGACTGCTGGATCATTGCCAATAACGAGTACAATGAAGACCCTGTTTACTGGACAATTTCTCCGTTTTCCTGCATTACCGCCAGAAGACTTACCATTCTTGTATTCTATCTAAACAGTGAAGGAAAGATTGAAAGATACAGTGTTACCCGTTATCCGGTAGATAACTATGTTCAGAAATGGACTGATACCAGCATATCTCAGATGGATACCCTGGCGGCTTTCCTGAAACAACTGAATCCGGATAAGATCGGTGTTAACATGTCCAAGGACTTTGCCTATGCAGACGGTCTTTCAGCTACTCTGTATAATGACATGATGACGGTGTTTGACGATGATCAGAAAAAGAAGGTCGTCTCAGCTGAAAACATTGCCGTTGGCTGGCTGGAAACCAGATGCGAAGAGGAAATGGCGGCCTACAATGACATTGTGGGCATTGCCCATACCATGATCGCGCAGGCATATTCCAACAAGGTCATTCATCCGGGGGTAACCAGCGCTGATGATGTCAAGTACTGGATGATGGAAAAGACCATTGAACTGGGACTGGAACCGTGGTTTGACTATGAGGTATCCATCACCAGAGACGGTGACATTCATCTGGAAGGCGATGAGATAATCATGCCCGGCGACATGCTGCATTGCGATGTGGGTTTCAGATATCTTAATCTGTGCACCGATACTCAGGAATTGTGTTACATACTTAAGGACGATGAACTGGATGCTCCTGAAGATCTGAAACGGGCCATGAAGGTCACTAACAGACTGCAGGACATTGTCATCGAACACTTCAGAACCGGGAGTACCGGCAATGAAATACTGCTTGGTTCCTTAGCTCAGGCAAAGGCTGAAGGGATCGATGCGACGATCTATACTCATCCATTGGGATTCCATGGACACGCTGCCGGACCGACCATCGGTTTATGGGACATGCAGGGAGGTGTACCTGGTTCAGGTGATTATCCGCTTCATGATAACACTGCCTATTCACTGGAACTGAATGCGAAGGTGTTTGTTGCATCAATGAACAAAACCGTTCGCATGGCCATGGAAACAGATATATTATATAAAGGTGGAAAAGTGTTCTTCCTGGGTGGAAGACAGACACAGTTCCATCTGGTCAAGTAGTTAAAGGAGGATTTATTTATGCCATGTACAACCATATTAGTTGGCAAGAAGGCCAGTTATGATGGCTCTACAATGATAGCCAGAAACGATGACGGTTTCTATGATGTTAAGAAACTGATCGTTGTTCCACCAAAGAAACAGCCAAGAAAATACAAGAGCAAGATCGGTCAGCTGGAGATCGAACTCCCTGACAACCCGTTAAGCTATACCGCCTGTCCGACAGTCGGCAGCAATCGCGGAATCTGGGCTGCAGCCGGAATTAATGAAGCCAATGTCGGAATGTCAGCTACTGAGACAATTACATCCAATGCTCTGGTACTGGGTGCTGATCCGCTGGTCAGACCAAAGAAGGCAACCAGAAGAGGAGAAAAGGACATCCCAGGCGGCATCGGTGAAGAAGATCTGGTCGTACTGGTACTGCCATATATTCATACAGCCAGAGAAGGTGTCATCCGACTGGGTGAACTTCTGGAAAAATACGGTACATATGAAATGAATGGCATTGCTTTCAATGACGAAGATGAGATCTGGTGGCTGGAAACCATCGGCGGACATCACTGGATGGCCAGAAGAGTAAAAGATGAAGAATATGTCATCATGCCTAACCAGCTGGGTATTGACTACTTTGATTTCAAGGATGCTTATGGCGAACAGAAGGAATTCATGTGTTCAAAGGACCTGAAGCAGTTCGTTAAGGATAATCATCTTGACCGCAATCAGGACAAGATCTTCAATCCGCGCAATGTCTTTGGTTCACATTCGGATTCTGACCATGTCTACAATACTCCGCGTGCCTGGTTCATGGGACGTTACTTCAATCCTACTACTTACAAGTGGGAAGGAGAAAACGCTGACTTTACACCGGAGAGCGACAATATTCCATGGTCATTTGTACCTGAACACAAGATCACGGTAGAAGAAGTCAAGTACATCCTGTCCTCATACTATCAGGGAACCAAGTACAATCCTTATTCAGGTGTTGATTATCCGGAAAAGGGCATGTACAGATCAATTGGCATTGCCAGAACCGGCATGATGGCCATCTGTCAGATCAGAGGCTATGCTCCTGAGAAACTGAAAGGCGTTGAATGGATCTGTTTCGGATCAAATGCCTTCAACGTTGTCTTACCGGTATATACCAACACTGATAAGATGCCTAAGTATCTCGCTGAAACAACTGAAGATGTTTCTACTGAAACCTTCTACTGGGGTTCACGTCTGATCGGAGCCCTGGCAGATCCGCACTTCGGACAGTGACTTCAGTTAGTAGAAAGATATCAGGGTGCCGTAGCTGCCCAATCTCATCAGATCATTAATGAATATGATAAGAAGATGAAGGAGGCCAAGGACTTCTCACTTATCAATGAAGCCAATGAAAAACTGGCAGAAATGGGTAAGAGAGAAACCATCAGATGTCTGAACAATGTTCTGCTGGAAGCCAGCAAGCAGATGAAGAATAACTATAACAGAGCTGATAACTAAAAAAT
>CAMOMM010000115.1 GCA_946619805.1 uncultured Bacillota bacterium
TAACCAACTTCACCACATCCGCCATGCCTAAATATTAAAACATGTTTAGCGGTTTTTGTAAACATTTAATTATCTGTAATGATGGTACAAAAAACCGTTTTTATGTATAATGGTTTAGGAAAGAGGTACGTAGTATGAGTCAGGATACATTTTTAGTTGAAACAAGTGCCAGACATGTTCATGTAACTCAGGAACATCTGGAAAAGCTGTTCGGAGAAGGTTATGAATTAACAGTAAGAAAAATGCTTTCACAGCCGGGACAGTTCGCTTCTAATGAAAAGGTAACAGTCGTTGGTCCTAAGGGAGAATTAAAGTGCTCAATCCTGGGTCCGGTAAGAAAGGAAACCCAGATCGAAGTTTCTCTGACAGAAGCCAGACAGCTGGGAATCAAGGCACCGGTAAGAGAATCAGGCGACATCGCCGGATCGGCCGGATGCAAGCTCATCGGTCCTGCCGGTGAAGTTGAAGTAACAGAAGGAGTAATCGCTGCCAAAAGACATGTTCACATGACACCTGAGGATGCTGAACATTACGGTGTTGAAAACGGACAGATCGTTTCCGTAAAGGTGTTCAACGGTGTTGATGACAGCCGTGCTCTGGTATTCGATAATACCGTGGTAAGAGTCAGCAAGTCCTATGCCCTGGCAATGCATATTGATACAGATGAATCAAATGCTGCCGGTGCTCCTAATCAGGGATTCATCATTGGCTAAGAAAGCGCGCAAGCGCTTTTTCTTTGTGAAATAACTTCAATAATGTTATACTCAAGTTTGAGGTGGTAAAAATGAAACATGTTTTTATCGTTAATCCTATTGCCGGGAAGGGAAACGGAGTTGAGTATATACCTCTGATCGATGCCTATTTCAAGGAGAATCCCGGAGACTATGTCATTGAAGTTACGGAAAGGGAAAAACACGCAACGGAAATTGCGGCAAAGTATACCGCTGAAGATGACGTCACCATTTACTCAGTAGGCGGTGACGGTACTTCCAAGGAGATCCTGGACGGTCTTAATCCTGGTGTGACACTGTGCGTGGTACCGGGAGGAACAGGAAACGATTTCTATAAGTCTGTTGACAAGCGCAAGCTTTCAAAACGTGAAATACTTAAGGGACTGATCGAAGGGGAAGAGATCAAAATCGACTATGCCTTAATGAACGGCAGCGAAAAGTTCATGAACATTACTTCATTTGGCCTGGATGCCGACATTAACGTCTACGCCTGTGATTATGTCAAGAAGGAACTCAATATCCCAGGCAATCTTGTCTATGCCTATTCAGCCTTCAAGGTCGGACTTCATCCGAAAGTCATCAAGATGGAAATGACCATCGACGGACAGACTGTTAACAGGGATATACTGCTGGCTGCCTTATGCAATGGCGGTTATTACGGCGGGATGTTCCATCCGGTAAATGAATACAGTCTGAATGACGGATACATTGATATCTGCATTGCCAAAGGACCGATGAAACTGCTCAGACTGGTCTATCTGATCACCAGATATGCCAGCGGCAAGCACATCGGGGCCCCGGAGATCGAGATATTCCGAGCTAAAAAGATAGCCCTGAAATTCGACAGGGAAGTATACATGCAGATAGACGGGGAAAACGTACCGGTCAGAGAAGCTGAATTTGAAGTCATTCCACAGGGACTGACCATAAAGGTCCCTAAAAACCGCAGAGTTTAGCAGTCATTTTGTTTGTTTATTCGCACAATTGACGATATATTGATAAAAAGGAGCGCAGATACCGTATATGATGAGAGTTATTAGAGTAAATGATTATCAGGAGATTTCCGAAAAAGCCTTTGAGGAAGTAAAAAAGATCCTTTTGGAAAAGCCTGACGCCGTTCTGGGACTGGCAACGGGAAGTTCACCTGTCGGCCTGTATCAGCTGATGATAAAGGACCATCAGGAAAACGGCACTTCTTACCGGGAAGTTAAGACATTCAATCTTGATGAATATGTCGGTCTTCCAAAGGATCATCCGGAAAGCTATTATTCCTTCATGCACCGCAACCTGTTTAACGGTCTTGACATAAAGGAAGAAAACATCCACATTCCAAGCAGTGAAGGCGATCTTCAAGAAAAATGCGAACAGTACAATTCTGCTCTGGAAGAGGCAGTAATTGATGTTCAGATCTTAGGAATAGGTTCCAACGGACATATCGGTTTCAATGAACCGGGTACATCATTTGATTCAGTAACTCACATTGTCGATCTCAAGCCGTCAACGATCGCTGACAATGCCAGATTCTTTGACGATGACATTTCAAAGGTTCCGACCAGAGCCATAACCATGGGCATTTCCAATGTCATGGCTGCCAGAAAGATCATTCTGCTGGCCAGTGGCGAAAACAAGGCCAATGCTATTCAGGCCTGTGTAATGGGCCCGGTAACCGAGAATGTTCCGGCTTCCATACTTCAGGAACATCCTGACGTCATCATGATCATTGATAAGGCAGCTGCAAGTTCACTGTATAAGGAAAAGAGGTAAATAAATGGAAATCATCACTAAGGAAAACTTCAAGGAAAAAGTATCAGAAGGTTTAGTACTGGTTGACTTCTTCGCCGACTGGTGCGGACCATGCAAGATGCTGGCCCCTATTCTGGAAAAACTGGCTAATGAATTCGGCGATGATCTGAAGGTCTATAAGGTAAATGTCGACAACGACATGGAAATTGCCGGTGCCTTCAAGGTCGTTTCGATCCCGTCACTGTTTCTGTTAAAGGATGGTGTGGTAGTCAACAATACCATGGGATACCAGAACCTGGATGCCTTAAGAGAGTTTGTAAAGAGCGGCTTATAGAAGTCGCTTTTTATTTTGTCCTTTTCCTTTATTTCATTATTTATTTTTTGTATAATTGATGGAGTGAGGAATAGACATGTTTTTAAAGCGTATTGAATTACAGGGATTCAAGTCCTTCGCCGATCATACCGTCATAACCTTCGATTCCGCCTATACGGGAATCGTCGGTCCAAACGGCTGCGGCAAGAGCAACATCTCTGATGCGATAAGGTGGGTATTAGGCGAACAGTCAGCCAGAAACATGCGCGGTCAGACCATGACCGACGTTGTTTTTGTGGGCGCCGAAGGCAAAAGGGGAGTAAACCTTGCGGAGGTAACTCTCGTTTTTGACAATACCAACCGTTATCTTAATACCGACTATGATGAAGTCGAAATCACCAGACGTCTGTTCAAGAACACCAACGAAAGCGAGTATCTTATCAATAAGACTCCCTGCCGTCTGAAGGATATAATAGATCTTACTCTGGATACCGGTTTAGGCCGTGATTCATTAAGCATCATTTCCCAGGGCAACATTTCCGCCTTTGCCGAAGCCAAGCCTATTGAAAGAAGAGGCCTGTTTGAAGAGGCTGCCGGTGTTGCCAAGTATAAAAAGAGAAAGATCGAATCACTTAACAAGCTGGAAAGGACCCAGAATAACATTGACAACCTCAACATGGTCGTCAATGAACTGGAAAAGCAGGTTGCTCCTTTAAGAAGGGCTGCCCGCAAGGCGCAGCTGTTTGCGGAAAAGAAAAACAGACTTACCGAAATCGAAGTTGCGGTACTGGTCAATGACATAAGAAATTATCTCAGCGATCTCGATACCGTCAATTCACAGCTTGACGATCTTAACTTCCAGGATGCTTCCTCCAGTGCTTCCATAACGATACTGGAGAATGAACTGGACAATCTCAAGGTTGCGATTAAGGAGATCGATGATACCGTTGCCAAACGTCAGGATGAACTGCTGAAGGTCATCAATGAAATACAGACTCTGGAACACCGTCGCGTCGAGGTGGAAGTAAGACGCAAATATATAAGAGAATCAGGTACTGATGAGGCTAAGATCGAACAGACCAGACTTCTGATGGAAGAAGCCAGATTTGAATACGAAGACCGTCAGAACCGTAATGATCAGCTGGATACGGAAATTGATCTTCTGTCCCAGCGCATTGAAGACTACAACAACAAGCTGTCTCAACTGCAGGATGAGTTCAATAAGGCCAATGCCAACATGAACTATCTCAACAGCAGAAAAGCAGTATTGCAGGCTCAGGCATCTGCACCGTTACAGGGACATGCCGGGGTCAAGAGCATCATTGAAGCCAAAAATGCCTTACCGGGGATCTGCGGTACCGTATCTGATCTGTTCAAGCCTGATGAAGGCTACCAGCAGGCCATCTCAACTGCTCTGGGCGGGGCGGTATATCACATTGTAACCACCAATGATCAGGCAGCCAGAACAGCCATAAAATACCTTAAGAACAACCGTTCAGGCAGGGCAACATTCCTGCCGATGAATGTCATGCAGGCCAGATATGTCAATAAGGACCATCTCTTCATTGCGGAAAACACTGAAGGTTTCCTGGGACTGGCATCTGACTTTGTCGACTGTGAGGAAAAATATGACGGAGTATTGTTATCACTGCTGGGTAATACACTGGTATGCGACAATCTGGACAATGCCCAGATACTGGCTAACCGTCTGAAGCAGGGATATAACATCGTAACGCTGGATGGCGATACGATCCATCGCGGCGGTTCGATCTCCGGCGGATTCAACCGCAACGTCGAAACACCGATGACA
>CAMOMM010000116.1 GCA_946619805.1 uncultured Bacillota bacterium
CAATTGTCGCCCTGCCTAATCCTAAATGGGCTAAGAAGGTTTTCCCTGACAGAAGTGAAGAGGAAGCTGTACAGGCCTTATGGCAGGCAATACTGTTTTCCGTTCGCGTCAGAGAAGACAATGATCCGGTAAAGGAATGGCAGCAGCATGATGCACGGCTACGGAAACACTGCGACGTGCTTAACAGCCATCAGTTCCATACTCTGCATTTTGAAAATTCCAAAGGTACAGACCTTAAGGTCGGGCTGGTCAGAAATCATATCTGGGTAGGCGGTGGATGCAGCACGCCTGAAGGCGTATTCTTCAATCCGAACATGCCTACGGAAGAGTGCTTCTGCATGCCTGACAGAAACAATGTCAACGGCAGGGTATATGCTTCAAAACCGCTGAACTATGCCGGCAAGCTTGTAGAGGATTTCTGGTTTGAATTCAAAGACGGTGTGGTCGTTGATTACGGTGCAGCTAAGAATAAGGAAGCTCTGACGCAGTTACTGGATACCGATGAGGGAGCCAGACATCTGGGTGAAGTAGCTCTGATATCATTTGATTCACCGATTTCCAACCTGAACATTCTGTTCTATAACACCCTGTTTGATGAAAATGCCTCCTGTCACCTGGCTTTGGGAAGATGCTATCCGGAAAATGTTGAAGGCGGCATTGAGATGAGTGAAGAGCAGTTACTGGCTGTTGGCGGCAACAGTTCCATGGAGCATGTCGATTTCATGTTCGGCACTTCCGACATGAAGGTTACCGGCATTAAGGATGACGGTAGTGAAGTAACGGTATTCACTGACGGCAACTTCGCCATTTAGTTGACTTTCCGAAACAATTGTTATTAAATATTATTAAATACGTTGAGTAAGACAACAGGTTTCAGAAACTGATCAGAGAGAGCCGTGGATGGTGGAAACGGCTTGAGGTGCTGATTCCTTACCGCTTAGGAGTAGATCTTCGAAAAGAATCCGCTGACAACGTTACAGTCATTGAGTGCATGTCTTTTTGAGATATGAAAAAAGGTGGTACCGCGTTAATAACGTCCTTTTACGGGACGTTTTTATATTTTGGAGGTTATTATGAGCAATATCAAGATGAATGAACTTAACATCAGGGAAATGCCGGAGTTATCCGTGCTGAACCACTCCTGTGCCCATCTGCTGGCTCAGGCAGTCAGACATTTGTATCCTCATGCCAAATTCTGGGTAGGACCGGTCATTTCAGATGGGTTCTACTATGACATGGACCTGGGTGCTGATGTCATTACCGAAGACGATCTGCCAAGGATTGAGAAGGAAATGAAGAAGTGTGCCAAGGACAACAAGAGGATCGTCAGAGAAGAGATCACCAAGCGGCAGGCTCTGGAAATGTTCCATGACGATGAATACAAGGTAGACCTGATCAATAACATGGATGAAAACGAAGTTGTAATTTCATGTTACCGTCAGGGTGACTTTGTTGACCTGTGCCGTGGCCCGCATGTAGAGAATACCAAGCAGATGAAGTATTTCAAGCTGCTGAAGGTTTCCGGTGCCTACTGGAAGGGCGATTCCAGCAATAAGGTTTTACAGAGAGTATACGGTGTCTGTTTTGAAAACCAGGAAGACCTGGATGCCTATCTGCGGTATCTGGCTGAAGCCAAGGAAAGAGATCACCGCAAGATCGGCCGTGACATGGACATCTTCATGCTCAGCGATCTGGTAGGCAAGGGATTGCCGATGTGGCTGCCAAATGGCTATGTAATGTGGAGAACGCTAAACAACTACATTACCGACATGGAAATTGCCCGCGGTTATCTGCATGTTCATACTCCTGATTTAGGCTCAGTTGAATTATATAAGACTTCAGGACACTGGGATCATTACAAGGATGACATGTTCTCACCGATGTACCAGTTAAGTGAAGAGGAAGAAAAGAACATGACAGTCCGTCAGATCAAGGACAGGATCGACGCCAGCAGAAGCGACGATGTCTATGTCCTAAGACCGATGAACTGCCCTCATCACATGGTCATCTTCGGCAGAAGAGCTCACTCATACCGTGAACTTCCTATCAGAATTGCCGAAATAGCTCATGACTTCCGTTATGAAGCTCAGGGTGCGGTAAAGGGCATTGAAAGAGCGAGATCATTTACGCAGAATGACTCTCACATCTTCTGTACACCGGGCCAGATCGAAGAGGAATTCAAGGGTGTTCTGGATCTGATCATGGATGTCTACAGAGACTTCGGTATCACTGATTACAAGTGCCGTCTGTCCTTAAGAGACCCGGCAGACCAGGAAAAGTATTTCCCGGATGATGACATGTGGAATAATGCCGAAAATGCTCTGAGAAACGTTCTCGATGACCTTAAGCTTGATTATTTTGAAGCTGTTGGTGAAGCCGCTTTCTATGGCCCTAAACTTGACGTTCTGGTCAAGCCGGCTGTCGGAAATGAAGTAGCCTTATCTACGATTCAGCTGGACTTCCTGCTGCCGCGCCGCTTTGAACTGACGTATGTTGATGAAGCAGGCGTCAAGCAGACTCCGGTAGTCATTCACCGTGCAATTCTGGGTTCACTGGACAGATTCATTGCCTTCTTACTGGAGGAAACAAAGGGAAGACTGCCGTTATGGCTGGCCCCTCAGCAGTTTGCAGTCATTCCGGTAAATCCGAATGTTCATACCGAGTATGCTGCTGAAGTAACTGATCTGCTTAACAGAAACGGTTTCAGAGCCAAGCTTGATGACCGTAATGAAAAACTGGGCTACCGCATCAGGGAAGCACAGGTAAAGAAGGTCTCAATACAGCTGGTAATCGGTGACAAGGAAATAGAAAACAGAACGATCACGATGAGAAGATATAACCATCAGGAATCAGAAACCTACACTCTTGATGAATTCCTCGCTCTGGTCAAGACAGAAGTTGACAATAAGGAACTGGCAAAATAGGAGGTATTATGGAAATTACTTGGAAAAAATACAGCCGGAAACAGAAAAAGGAAGTCTTTGCCTTTGCTGAGACTTACCGTAAATTCATTTCCGACTGCAAGACTGAAAGAGAATGTGTAATTGAAGGAATCAGAATTGCCGAAGAACACGGCTTTAAGAACATTGAAGACTGCATCAGGGATGGCGTAAAGCTTCATCCCGGTGACAAGGTATACCTTAACAACAAGGGAAAAGACCTGGCACTGTTTATCATCGGTAAAAAGCCTTTAAGCGAAGGCATGAACATTCTGGGAGCCCATATCGATTCACCGAGAATTGACTGGAAACAGCATCCGTTCTATGAAGACCACGACATTGCCCTGGCCGATACTCATTACTATGGCGGTATCAAGGCCTACCAGTGGGTAACACTTCCGTTGGCATTACACGGTGTTGTCTGCCGCAAGGATGGCACAACTGTCAATATCGTAATCGGTGAAAAGGCCAGTGATCCGGTAGTAGGAATCTCTGACTTACTGATCCATCTTTCCAGAGAACAGCTTCAGAAGACTGCCAGCAAGGTTATTGAAGGGGAAGACCTCAATGTCACCCTGGGTTCAATTCCTCTGGAGAAGGCTGAAAAAGAGGCTGTAAAGGCAAATATACTCAAGCTGTTGAAAAAGAAATACGATATAGAAGAAGATGACTTCATTTCCGCTGAAATCGAAGTTGTACCGGCCGGACCTGCCCGTCATTATGGTCTGGATGAGTCAATGATCATGGGATACGGTCAGGATGACAGAGTATGTGCCTTTACTTCCTTAATGGCATTAATGGAAATTGAAAATCCGGAAAAGACCGTTTCATGCATGCTGGTTGACAAGGAAGAAGTCGGCTCGATCGGCTCAACCGGAATGCAGTCATACTTCTATGAAAACATCGTGGCTGAACTGGTAGACCTGGTTGAAGGCTACAATTATCTGACTTTCAGAAGATGTCTGGCCAACAGCAAGATGCTGTCAAGTGACGTATCTGCAGCTTATGATCCTAACTATCCGTCAGTAAACGAACTCAAGAATACAGCATTCTTCGGATATGGTATCGTAATCAACAAGTATGTCGGCAGCGGCGGAAAGAGCGGCAGCAATGATGCCAACCCTGAATTCATTGCCGAGATCCGTAAGATCTGGGATGAAGCTGAGGTATCATGGCAGACAGCTGAACTTGGCCGCGTCAACCGGGGAGGCGGCGGTACGATCGCCTACATCATGGCCAAGTACAACATGCAGGTAATTGACAGCGGTGTTGCCGTTCAGAACATGCATGCACCTTGGGAAGTTGTCTCCAAGGCTGATGTATTTGAAGCCAAGAACGCCTATGTGGCCTTCTGCAAGAACATTTAGAAATGTACAGCTATATACTGCTGGCCAACCTGGAAGAAAACTTCCTTAAGCAGACAGTCATCTCCTTATCCAGGGAAGGATATTCTCCCCTGAAATCAAGGGGAGACTGGCTGATCATGGAAAAAGGCGATGGCGACCGCAACCGTGAAGATGAAGAGAAGATGGCAGATGTCATGTTTCAGATGATGAAAAGAATGAGATTTGATGTCCCGTTCAGTGATGATATATCTGATATCTTCAACAGACAT
>CAMOMM010000117.1 GCA_946619805.1 uncultured Bacillota bacterium
TTGAAGGAGATGCCGGTCTGACCGGACGAAAGATCGTAGTTGATTCCTATCAGTCATTCGCCAATGTGGGCGGAGGCTGCATGAATGGGAAGGATCCCAGCAAGGTTGACTTATCCGGTGCCTACATTGCCCGTGTATACGCCATGGAACTGCTGGAAAAGTACAAACTCAAATGGTGTGAAGTGCAGATCAGCTATGCGATCGGCTTAAGAGAACCTCTGGCCATCTACATTGATTCCGATAAGGGAAATCTTGAACCGGAAGAGCAGATGTATTACCGTGGACAGCCGGCCCGCATCATTGAGGAACTGCAGATGAAGAAAATCTGCTATGAGAAGCAGGCCATGTTCGGACACTTTACGGGAAAACAGATCGGTCAGCTCAATATCTGATATAATGTATCTGAACGGCCACAGGAGGTAACAGTCATGCCATTTGACTTTAAGAAGGAGTATAAGGAGTTTTATCTTCCACCAAAGACACCGACAATAGTTGAGGTTCCTCCAATGAATTACCTTGCCGTAAGAGGTAAGGGTAATCCAAATGCTGAAGATGGTGAATACAAGAACTCAATCGGTCTGTTGTATGGAATAGCCTTCACCATCAAGATGAGCTATAAGGGTTCTCATAAGATCGATGGCTATTTTGAATATGTTGTACCGCCGCTGGAAGGGTTCTGGTGGCAGGACGGTATAAAGGGCATTGATTACGCGAGAAAGGAAGACTTCAATTTCATTTCAGTTATAAGGCTTCCTGACTTTGTCAGCAGAGAAGATTTTGACTGGGCCCTGCAGGAAGCGACCAGAAAGAAAAAGATGGATTTCTCCAGGGTTGAATTCTTCCATTATGATGAAGGACTGTGTGTGCAGTGCATGCATATCGGCAGCTATGACGATGAACCGGCAACGGTAGAAGCCATGCATCTTCTGGCGGCAAGGGAAGGTTATCAGCTGGACATCAATGAAAAAAGAATGCACCATGAGATCTATCTCTCAGATCCAAGAAAAACAGACCCGGCGAAGCTGAAAACCGTGGTAAGACATCCTGTCAGAAAAGCCTAGAATGTGAGATATGAAATGAATACGTACATAAAGATGCAGCTTAATACGATGATTCAGTATCTGGACAGCTTTGAACAGGCCTGTCAGATCGCTGCTGCCAAAGATGACGGTGAGATAGATCCGAAGGAACAGAAACAGCTCAAGAAGATAAAAAAAGCAGTTGCCCATTTCAAGAGCGAACTGCAGGATATCAGATAAAAGAAAGGCGCGGTGTACGCCTTTCTTTTGGCTTTCACAGTTCAATTAATATGGCACGGCAAGGTGAACCATCTGCACCGGCCAGATTCAACGGTGCAGCATTAAGAATGAATGCACCATCATCAACCTCGCTTAGTCTTATTCCTTCCAGAAGCACGATCTGAGCATGCAGCATGATCAGATGTACGGCCATTGGAGCATTTTCAGGACCGACACTCCGTGATTCGGTACCAAACAGCTTAATACCTGCTCTGGCAAAGATTTCAGCACCTTCTTCCGTAAGTACTCCATCACCCTTTATCAGAATGCGCTTGGCACATTGATCACTATACCCTTCAGCCTTTTTGAGGATGTTTTCAGCATCTTTAGCCGTGATGCTGCCTGAATGGGAGATGACACAGGCATGTCCCACAAAACTGTCCAGAGGCATTTCATCAACGGTTCTGCCGTCTGGGTAAAAGTGATAGGGAGCATCAACATGAGTGCCGTTATGAGCACACATGCTGAAAGCGGTAAGGTTATAGAGATCACCGTTCTTCATGCTGGAAAGAACGTTTTTTTCCGGTTTCGGGTCACCGGGATAGACCTCACAGGCAAAAACTTCCTGGGAAATATCATGTATTTTCATTGTTTTCATCTCCTCTGGCAGTTGAAATTTACAAGATTATTATATTACCATCAGGATAATAACGCTCAAATATATGAAATAATGTGAATGAAAGCGGGATTAGTGCAAAATCGGACAAATATGCTAAAATTGAGTATGTTAGAAGGGAGGAAACGCCCATGAGTGAAATTAAGGAAAATTTTGATGAGAAGGAATTCCTGGAAAAGGTTGAAAAAGCTGCTGAGGAAGGAGCCAGAAAAGGTTACAGGGCTTCTTTAGGCACGGAATTCGTCAAGGTCATCTTTACCAAGATCGTCATACCGGCATTAGTCATCATGGCTGTCATGATGTTCATTCTGCCAAAGGCTTCCTTCACCGGATTCAAGAATATTTTCAATGTTGAAAAACCGGTAGAGGATCATGACTATACGATTGAAAATCACGGCATTCTCGGTTATACTGCGGCGGATTTCTCCGAACCGATCTTAAGCGATAAGACCAAGCTGAAAAAGGTAGAGGTCCTGTCATATCAGATCTCTGATGCCATGACCGTTACCAATGCCGGTCTGTTCAAGCTGGAGGTCTTCAGCAAGACGCAGCTGATAACATATCACGGTACCGCCATCTATACAGTCGACCTGTCTGAATTCAGTGCCAGCGATCTGATCGTTGACAATCAGAACCGTAAGGTAGTCATGGTCGTTCCGCATGCCCGACTGGAGCCGATCAATATCAGTTCTGAAGACATGGAAGTCGGAGACGTAGAAAAAGGCGTACTGGCCTTTGGCGATCTCAAACTCACTATCGAGCAGCAAAGACAGCTGCAGAATGAGGTAACTCAGAAAATGAAGCGGAAGCTGATCGATGACAACATTCAGGAAGAAGCCGACAAATTTGCCCGACAGGTAATCTGGTCAATGTATCAGCCGGTAATAACCGCGGTAGCATCAGGCTATACGCTGGATGTCGTATCAGGATAAAAAGAAGTCCGGAAACGGACTTTTGTTGTGTGAATTAACATGAAGAACATAAAGGATTACGAAAACTACATATTTGATTTCTATGGCACGCTGGTCTGTCTGTGGACCAATGAACGCAAGAAGTATCTGTGGTGCACGCTGGCTGATCTTTTCCGCGGCCGGAAGGCATATTA
This sequence comes from uncultured Bacillota bacterium, assembly GCA_946619805.1. Taxonomy (GTDB): domain Bacteria; phylum Bacillota_I; class Bacilli_A; order Erysipelotrichales; family Erysipelotrichaceae; genus RUG521. The sequence continues at coordinate 3,020 of CAMOMM010000117.1, forward strand.
TCATGCCGGTGAATTACAGAAGCGGTATCTGCGATACTGCCGGCAGGTCAGCGACAGGATGCAGAAAGGATATGACCATCAGCTGATCGAGATCGATCTGTTGGAGGTCTTTGACATGCTGTATAAGAATAAAGGAGTTACCGTTGATAAGGAAAAACTGAAGGAGACGGCAGTCATTTTCCGCCTGCTGTCAACGGAATCAGTCAGTCTGTTTCCTGATGCGGTAAACCTGCTGAAATGGTTACGAGAAAACGGGAAAAAGGTTTATCTTCTCTCCAATGCCCAGGCGGTATTTACCGAATACGAAATGGAGCAGCTGAAAATCAGAAGCCTGTTTGACGGGATTCTTTATTCCAGTGATGCCGGTTATCGAAAACCTTCAGAGAGACTGTATGAAAAACTGCTGAAGAAATATGCATTGGACAGATCAGAAAGTGTAATGATAGGCAACGATGCTCACTCTGACATAAAAGGAGCCCATGACATGGGTATTGACAGTATCTATCTTCATACTGTTCAGTCAGGAAAGCATCCCGGTAAACTGCCTGATGACTGCAGAGAGTATGAAAGTCTCAGTGCAATACTGAATGAACTGATGCAATAAGTATATTAATTACAAATGTACTGAAGTGTAATCAAAAATAAAAGCACAGTATACTCAGATTGACGCAGACATCTTGATTTCCCTGCTTTGCATTAGAAAAAAGGACCGCTGATGCGGTCCTGATTTTTCCTATAAACTGTTAACAGCTTTTGTTAAATTAGACTTCTGACGGGCAGCCCAGTTCTTATGGTGAATGCCATTAGTGACTGCTTTGTCAATGTGAGAAACAGCTGTAACTAAAGCCTTGCCGGCAGCTTCCTTATCCTTGGCTTCAACGGCAACCTTGACCTTCTTGATAGCGGTCTTTAAAGCGCTCCTTTCAGCCTTGTGTGCTGCATTTTCCTTTAAGTTGGTGACTGCACGTTTCTTCTGTGACTTAATATTAGGCATAGCTTACCTCCCTTATATCCATAAATGCTAGTCTATTTTATCAAACCTGTTATTAAAATGCAACCTTAATATTATTTTATATTATGTTGTAAGAGGGTTTTGTTGTATGATAATAAGCGTAGGTGATGAATATGAAGGATCCGAGAATTGTTTTCATGGGTACCCCGGAATTCGGCGGTGCCATACTTAAGGAACTGCTGGAAGAGGGCAGAAATGTTGTTGGCGTGGTCTGCCAGCCGGATAAGTTAGTAGGACGCAAGCAGGTTCTGACGTTCCCACCGGTTAAAAACATTGCTCTGGAGGCAGGAATTACGGTTGTACAGCCCGTTAAGATCAGAAATGACTATCAGGGTGTCATCGACCTGAAGCCTGACCTTATCGTCACCTGTGCCTATGGGCAGATAATACCGACTGCCTTACTGGAATACCCGGAACTGGGCTGCATTAATGTGCATACTTCACTGCTGCCTAAGTTAAGAGGCGGGGCACCGATCCAGCACGCCATCATTGACGGCTGTCAGGAAACCGGT
>CAMOMM010000118.1 GCA_946619805.1 uncultured Bacillota bacterium
CCTGAAGGAATACATGGTATCTCTGGACTATCCTGAAAACACTTCGGGAACGATCGCAGAGGTACTGAAGAGGCCGCATGTGGAAATGACCAGACTGGCCCAATGTCTGGACCTGAAGATCGACAGGGAGATCTGTCAGCAGCTGGATATTGAGGTCAAGTATGAAGGCTATATCAACAAGGCCAGAAAGCAGGCTGCCAACATGCAGAAAATGGAGGAAGTAAGGCTTCCGGAAGATCTTGACTATGATACTCTGGAACACCTTTCCCTGGAGGCCAGACAGAAGCTGAATAAGGTCAGACCGCTGACCATCGGTCAGGCATCACGTATCTCCGGAGTCAATCCGGCCGATATAATGGTACTGTCCATCTATCTTAAACAAAAGTAATGATATCTAGTAAACTGGCACTTATTTTGTGTTATAATCTAGACGGAATATTGGGAGGAAATTTATGGCAAAAAGAACAGTTAGAGATTTAGATGTTAAAGGTAAAAAGGTCCTCGTCAGAGTAGACTTCAACGTTCCTCACAAGGGAGATGTTATCACTGATGATAACAGAATCGTTGCCGCTTTACCTACCATCAAGTATTTACTGGAAAACGGTGCAAAGGTAATCTTATTCTCACACTTAGGAAAAGTCGATCATAAGGATCCGGAAAAGACTGCAGCTGACAAGGCCAAGAACAATATGGCTCCGGTAGCAGCTAAGTTACAGGAATACTTACCAAATGCCAAGGTTACATTCGTTGACGCAACAAGAGGCGAAGCTCTGGAAAAGGCTGTAGCTGAACTTGAAGAAGGCAACGTTGTCTTAATGCAGAACACCCGTTATGAAAAGGGTGAAAGCAAGAACGATCCTGAACTGGCAGAATACTGGGCTTCATTAGCTGATTTATATGTATCAGATGCTTTCGGCTCAGTGCACAGAGCTCATGCTTCAACAGTTGGTGTAGCAGAGATCCTGCCTAGTGCAGTAGGTTTCCTGATTGAAAAGGAACTGAAGTTCTTAGGTGATGCAGTTGAAAAACCAGTCAGACCATTCGTTGGTATCTTAGGCGGTGCCAAGGTTGCTGATAAGCTGAAAGTTATCGACAACTTACTGGAAAAGTGCGATACACTGATCATCGGCGGTGGTATGGCTTATACATTCCTGAAGGCTCAGGGTTACGAAGTCGGTACTTCATTAGTTGACCTGGAAAAGATCGACTACTGCAAGTCAATGCTGGAAAAGGCTGAAAAGCTCGGTAAGAAGATCCTTCTTCCAATTGATACCGTAGTTGCCAAGGCTTTCCCTGATCCAATCGATGCTGAAATCGAAACATGCACAGTTCCTTCAAACGCTATCCCGGCTGATGTAATGGGTCTGGATATCGGTGAAAAGACTGCTGCCTTATTCGCTGAAGAAGTCAAGAATGCCAAGACTGTTGTCTGGAACGGACCAATGGGCGTATTCGAAAACCCTGTATTAGCCAAGGGTACAAACGCTGTTGCAGCTGCCTTAGCTGAAACAGAAGGCACAACCATCATCGGCGGCGGCGACAGTGCTGCAGCCATCAAGCAGTTAGGTTATGCTGACAGAGTAAGCCACGTTTCAACAGGCGGCGGCGCTTCTCTGGAATTCCTGGAAGGCAATGGCTTACCTGGTGTTGACGTAATTGACGAAGACCACAGAAAGCCAATCATCGTTGGTAACTGGAAGATGAACAAGACGATCGCTGAAGCAGAAGAATTCATCGCTGCAGTTGATCCGGCTGTTACTGATAAGGCCGTATTCGGTGTTGCAACCAGCTTCATCGCCTTACAGAGCGCTATTAAGCATGCCAAGAACCTGATCGTTGCTGCTGAAAACTGCCACTACGCAGAAAGCGGTGCCTTCACCGGTGAAGTCAGCATTCCAATGTTACAGGAAATCGGTCTGAAGTACTGCATTATAGGACATTCTGAAAGAAGACAGATGTTCGGTGAAACAGACGAAACCGTAAACAAGAAGGTCAAGGCCTTATTCGAAGCAGGCATTACACCAATCATGTGCTGCGGCGAATCTCTGGAAACATTCGAAGCCGGCAAGACTGAAGAATGGGTAAGAGGACAGATCAAGGCTGGTCTGGAAGGCTTAACAGCCAAGCAGGTTGCTTCCATGGTAATCGCTTATGAACCAATCTGGGCTATTGGCACAGGCAAGAGCGCTACTAAGGAAATTGCTGAAGCAACATGCGCAATCGTCAGAGACGAAGTAAGACAGCTGTTCGGTCAGAAAGCTGCTGAAAAGGTCAAGATTCAGTACGGCGGAAGCGTCAAGCCTACCAACATTGCTGAATACCTGGCAGAAGAAGACATCGACGGTGCATTGATCGGAGGCGCAAGCCTGAAGGTTGATTCATTCATCGAAATCATCAACGCTGTTAAATAAGCTGAATTTACAGTAATAAATACATGCAGAGCCGGTACTTACTGGCTCTGTATGTTTATAGGGGAGAATATGTTATGAGCAGACAGTACTGGAAACCATCAAATTTGCTGAATCCCGTGCCATGTGTGATGATCAGCTGCAGGGATACTGACGGCAGGGAAAACATCATGACAGCTGCCTGGGCAGGAACGATCTGCTCAGACCCGGTCATGGTATCCGTATCCATAAGAAAAAGCCGTTTTTCCCATGACATGATCGTCAGATCGGGAGAGTTTGTCATGAACCTGACGAGCAGAAAACTGGTAAAGGCGGCTGATTATGTTGGAATAAAATCAGGCAGAAACATCGATAAGTTCAATCTGTTCGGTGATCTGCATCTGACCAGAATGGATTCCCGGAAAGTAAAGGCCCCGGGTATTGCTGAAAGTCCGGTATGCCTTGAATGCAAGGTCAGAGATGTCATTGAACTGGGGTCTCATGACATGTTCATTGCTGAGGTTGTCGGCACATCCGTTGATGAAGACATTATTGATGGAAACGGCAGACTGGATCTGAAAAAGGCTGATCTGGTTGCCTACAGCCATGGTGAATACTATGCCCTTGGCGAAAAACTGGGATCATTCTCGTATTCAACTCACAAGGATGAAAAGCTGAAAACCAGACAGGCCAGAAACAGAATGAAAAAACAGTAATGGCATCAGAAACAATATAGTAAACGCGGATATCTCATGGCTGAGGTAACCGCGTTTTTGCTTATGACAGAAAAAAAGAAAACCCTATTGGATTTTCTTAAACAGTCTGGCTGAATGAGTACTCATTCCCACATCGTTAATATAGAAATTGAGTATTCTTGAGGTGTCCTTGGTGGCTGTGGAAAGGAAGATGTATTCAATTCCTTCTTCTTTCATCATGGTCTCTATGGTTTCAAACAGTTTGCGTCCAATACACTGATTGCGGTAATGTTTCAGAACGTAGATTTCCTCAATCTCAAAATACGCGGTATTTTCATCGATTATGGAATTTTTTCTTTCTGGTTTTTCAATCATGCCGAAAAGATAGCCTACCATTCTGCCGTTGTTATAGGCACCAAGAACTGTTCTGCCTTCCATGTTGGAAACTTCATTATGAACATATCCGTATGTAATGTCTTCCTTTTCCCACAACAGGGACATTTCCAGCAGCTGAGGTATGGTCTCTTCATTCAGGGTGAGAACTCTGATTTCCATTATTCGTACCAGTCTTCTTTTCTGATGTAACTGTCAATTGAATCGGAAAGCTTGTCGTCCAGCAGTTCAGGATGAGCAAGAATGTTCTTGAACAGGGCCAGGCTCTTGGCGAAGTAGAAACCGTCAGCGATTCTTTCATCGATAGTGAAGCCAAATGACATGCCGTCTTTCATTTCATAAGTGCCGTCATCATTGAAGAATGGCATCTTATGCATTCTGTTGGCCAGAACGAATATGGAGTTCAGTGACCAGTTGATCAGGTGATGATAACTGGCTTCCATCTTGATTGAACCCAGGTTGGAGATGAATACGGTTGCTCTGTAAGGGTCAACTGCTCTGATGGCATCAGGCAGAATGTCGTGGTATACCATCCAGTTAAGGAATCTGATAACCATTCTCAGGATTGGACGAGGGATCTTGTTAAACCGGCTCATCATCTTGTCTGTTCCATTGGTCTGATTGCCTTTTTCACTTTCGGTTCTGGTCTTGTATACTTCACTGCAGATCTTGTCATGAATCTGTTCAATCAGGTTGTTGCCGTCTTCGGCAACCAGATACATGACGAATTCACCGCCGTTGTCAACCATTTTGTTTCTGGCTGTGAAGCAGAATGATATCTCATCACGCTGATAATGTCTGTGGCCGGCAATGAAGATGTTCATTTTCGGTCTGAGGTAAATAGTCTTGGCCAGGGCGGCTATGACTACATGGAAGATCGTATATTTAAACTGCTGATTCTGATCGTTCTTTTTCTTAAGATATTCAGTAACGGCTGTCATGTCAAAGGTGGCATTCAGCAGAGCTTCATTGTCTGTTCTGTTGCCCATGATATATGGCATGAATATGTGCATTGGATCATCACTGTGAACCAGATGTCCGTCTTTTCTGTCCCCTCTCTGTTTA
>CAMOMM010000119.1 GCA_946619805.1 uncultured Bacillota bacterium
GTGGAAACCGGGCAGTATGAAATAACCGTCCCGTACGATCTGATAAGCAGAGTTGAAAACCTGCTGCAGAAACAGGCCGTTATCATTGACCGTCAGTATCATGAGCAGATCACCTTCGTCTACCAGAGCGAAAATGACCTGGCTTCCCAGTTTCAGGAAATAACCAATGGTCATTATGCACCTCTGTATCAGAAGACCCTTATCGTTGAAAAGGAGGTAGCTCAATGATAACACTTCATCTTTTCTATACCGGCACCAATGGCAATGCCCTGAAATTCGCTCAGGAAATGGAATCATCAGGTACCGCTGAGCTGATCAGACAGGAACCAGGTAATCTCCGTTATCAGTACTTTACCTCATTTGATGATCCGGAAACCGTGCTGCTGATAGACAGCTGGGAAAGCCAGGAAGCCATTGATGTCCATCACGCTTCGCCAATGATGGCGGAAATAGCCAGACTAAGGGAAAAGTATGATCTGCACATGAAGGCTGAACGATTCGTTTCCGAGGAAATGGGAACGGATGAACATTTCCTGCGTAAGTAGTGTTTCTAGGCAAAATTAAAACAGATGATCGACATGATCATCTGTTTTTATTACTCAGAATTACTATTCGCCTAACGGCAAAGTGAACAGGTAGAAGATGCCCTCTGGCAGTTGTACTCCTGCTTCAACGGCAATGACCGCATGAGCTGCGACAATGGCACCGGCCTTATCACACAGTTCCATTAAGCCCTTGGTAGTACCACCTCCGCCATAAACATCGTCAACAACCAGTACTCTCTTGCCCTTGATATATTCTGCATCATCATCAGTCAGGGACATGATCTGATCTCTTGGCGTGGTAACTGAACGGTATACTGCCTGGATCTTATTTCCTTCGCTCTTTCTGGCAACGACTGTCTTGAAAATGTCTGTTCCCTTGGCCTTATTCCAGCGCAATGCGATTGCATGAGCCAGGGCATTTGACTTGGCAACCGGATTGAGGATCGTATCGAATTCCACTCCTGCTTCCAGCAGCAGATCGACGATATCATCAGCGGCAGCTTCATTGAGACTTACCTGTCCTGAAATATCCAGGAAAGCCACTTTCTTACCAGCCAGGACCTTGAATGGCAGATAGTAGTCTCTTCCGCTCATCGTAACTTTTAAGAATTCCTGACCGTCCTTTACAACCTTTTCCGTAGGTGTCTGATTGATCTTGCTCATATGGTTTCTCCCCCTTCTATTGAAGATACATCTATTATAACTGATTACTCACTTCCATAGCTAATAAAACGAATCAAACAGACAGAATAAACATAGTATAATTATATAAACACTGATATTCTGAGAAAGGACTGTACCCATGGACAAAAAGACAATAAAGCCATTTACACTTTTGACCCTGCTGACAGGACTGGCTCTTTCCCTGTGGCTGGCCATTACCGTCATCACAGCAGGATATCTGAGTAACAGGATCCTGTACATCATTCTTGCGATACTGGGTGTTGGCAACATCATCTGCCTGCTGATCGGTTTGCTGTCCAGACATACCTGGCCACAGGCCATCCTTTCGATATTGCTGGTACTGGTATCAGCAGTCGGATTATATGCCAACCGCGTTGTTACCAATACAATGAACCAGTTTCGCAAAGTCTTTACCGAAATACCGGAAACCACAGATCATTCCGTTTATCTGCTCAACCACAGCTATTATATGATCATCGATGAGGTTGACAACAGAGAAATTGAAACCGCTGTTTTAGAACACTACAATACATGTGACATCGATCCGCTGGTAAAAGGTCTTGCTGAAAAGAACGCAACCCTGAAAATTACAGGTTCTTACAAAAGTATCTCTACCCTGTTCTCTGACTGGTTCAGGTACAGAAGCGACCATGTAACCCATCTGTTACTGTCGACCATTCTGCCTGATGAACTGGTTGAGCTCTCAGGTGAAATATTCAATACCGAGATATTTTTATCCGGTCTGAAAGTTAAGTATCAGTATACCGAGGAAGTTTCAACTGGTCTGAATAATGATGAAAAACCTGATGTTGCACTTAAGCCATATACCGTGCTTATCGGCGGCAATGATGCCAGAGGCATCAAGACAGACGAAGGTTTTCTTAACCGTTCAGACACAAACTTCCTGCTGACGGTAAACCCCATAACTCGAAAGATACTTCTTACCGTTCTGCCGTTAGACCCTATTATCAGTATTAATGGTAACCCTGACAGTCTGTCCTACGCCTCATTTTACGGCATCAGCTGCTGGGAAAACTGTGTAGAGGAACTGATGGGAGTTGACGTCGATTATTTTGCCCGCTTCAATTACTCCAAAATTGCTGAATTAATTGATGATTATGGCAGCATTACCGTTAACAACCCTTATGGCTTCCGGACCTACAGAGACATCAGAACTGAAGACGGCTGGGAGAACCCCGCCTGGTATTTCGATGGCGGTGACATTCAGCTTACCGGAGATAAGGCACTGGTCTATCTGCGTGAACTTAATCATCTGGCGAATGGACACGATGCCCGTTTCAATAACATTCTGCGAGTATTCTCAGGACTGTGGGAAAAGGTAAAACCGGAAATAGATGACATCTCCTTTAAACAGGAAGATTCCATAAAGAATACGCTTGTCAGTTATAAGAATAATCTCCAGAAATGCCTGAAACTTCTCGACAAAATCGAAGGAGGCGTTGCTACTGACATCGACACCCATAACCTTTTGACCTTCATCATTAAAGACATTATGTCTTCAGATGAAAAATGGAGTTTTGAATACCAGCTGCTGAATGCTGACTACAGCAGATATCCATGTTTCAGTGCAAATGATGCTGCGATGTTCTGTGGAAATCTGTATGAAGAAGAGCTGAAAACCGCAGTGCGGAAAATACATGACGTATTAGGTAACTAAACAATTAAGAGGATGATCCAGATCATCCTCTTTTCATATGGTTTAAATATGTATTAACTTTTATTCTTTCCTGTCAGGTTGTATTCCGATTCCAATGAACTCCGTACCATCCAGAAGCCTGTATCCTACTGATACTATCTGAACTCTTCCCCCGCACTTAAGATCAATAACATATGGGCTACCGGTCGAACCATAAGTTGCTTCACCGACAAGAACAGCTCTTTTACTGCTCTTAAACATTGCTGTAAAATCTTCCGCCGCTGACATTGTTCCCTTTGATATCAATAACTCCAGCGGTCCTTCGTACATTGCCTTATGATCCCGTGATCCGTATGTATCAATGTATTCTTCGTAATTCTGGTGGTTAATCAGTTTTAAATCGTTTTTAACGCTTTCCTCATTCATGAGTCCGTCTCTGATATACTTCTCGATTATTTTCTGGTTCATTCTGGCAACCTGACTGGCTGCAGCCATATCATTTGCCTTATGTATCTGTGTCCATTTCTGACAGCCATGGAAAACACCTGAAATAAACAGTTCTGCAACTTTTGCAGCATAATAGGTATTTCCGCCAATGTTATCAGATACATCAATCCTCACAAGTGACACGCCTTCATTATCGTTAAGGCATTGCTTAACAAAACCCGAATAATCATTAAAGAAATCGTGCAGAGAAATCGTCAATACGCCATCTTCTCTTTTATACGAAGGTTTTTCAGGAGGAATAAATGTCTGCTTTTCGCTGTATTTCTCTGGTGGGTAATACTTTGTATGACCATCATTCAGCTTACTGACAAACTCTTTAAGTAGTTCATGAAATACCTTTTCATCATCATTTGCGATCACTCTGTTCAGATATGATAAATATAATTCATCAAAATTGAAATCCAGTTTTCCAAAGTAAGGGAAAACATCTCTGGCAGTTGACCAAATCAGCGAAAGATCATACACCATATCTGCTTTATTCATACGTTTCTTTACCTCTTTTAAAACCACTCTGTGACATATCCTGATAGATCTCATACATCCCCTGATCAAAACAGGAGAAGATGACACCAATGTCATAATCACTGTTACTTTCAACCCATTCCTTAACACTGCCAATGGCTATTTTTGCGGCTTCCTTCTTAGGATAACCATATACACCGGCTGAGATTGCCGGAAAGGCAATGCTGTGAAGGTCGTGCTTTCGGGCCAGATTCAGAGAATTGATGTAGCAGCTTCTTAATAATACCGGATCTTCGGATGAACCTGAATAGATCGGTCCGACCGTATGAATGACATACCTGGCAGGCAGACGGTATCCTTTTGTTATTTTGGCCTCACCTGTCCTGCATCCGTTCAGAGTTCGGCATTCCCGTAACAGTTCTGGTCCGGCTGCTCTGTGAATTGCCCCGTCAACACCGCCCCCGCCCAGCAGAGAACTGTTGGCCGCATTTACTATGGCATCACAGTTAAGTCTGGTTATGTCACATATTCTTATTTCAACCTTGCTCATTTTTCCACCTTTTCTATCTGACATACAGTCCAACCGGAACGGCTCTTTCGATTTCACTGAAATCATCCGGGTCACGGTCTGACAGTTTGAGTTTTCTCTCGTTTTTAACTAACAGTTGGGCACTGC
>CAMOMM010000120.1 GCA_946619805.1 uncultured Bacillota bacterium
AAAAGGAGTTCTTTCTCCCATGGTAAAACCTTCTGCAAGCAGTTCTTCCCTGCTGCATTTCAGATCATTGATTCTTAATGATTTATACATGTCAATGGAAAAACTGTCGACAAACTGCTGATATTCATCCGGGAATAACTGCTTTATTTCATTCAGGAAATACTCATTCATCTCTTCTGCCCTCATGCTAATTATACACTGTTTCAATATCTTTCGGGCACAATAAAACCCTCTGGATATCTGTTGTATCCGAAGGGTCATATTGTGGTTATCATCTTTTAACTATCAGAATTCCCAAAGTTACTCACCGATGACAACAACCTTGCATCTGCGGTTACGCGGATGAGTTCTGTCAAAGTCTACAAAGTAAACATAACCGGTCTTACCTACGCCCAGCTTTCCCTCATCTACTTCAAAAGTAGCTGAATTGCCCAGAATGGTAGCCTTAAGATGAGCATCGGCATTGAACAGTTCTTCTCTGGTTCCACTTGGCAGGTAGCTCAGATAATCAGGCCAGGATTCAACTTCTTCAAAATGCTTGACTCCCGGATAGAAATACTGGCCCCACTTTGTCTGGTCAGGGATAATTTTTTCCAAACAGTTGTCCAGATCCTGCTGAATAAATTCCTTGCCGTTTGGCATTTCATCATGAACATATTCTTCAAAGAATACTGAACAGGTAGTATGAGGAGAAATGACACAGACGATACCGTTACTGATGCCGCTGCGTGCAATTATGTCCTTTACTTCTGCGGTAATGTTTATATATGTCGGTGATCCACCTTTGGAATGAATGTTAGTGATGGTTTCCTTATAAACTGCCATAATCAACCCCCTTGTCTTTATAATGTTATTTCTTTTCAGCCGGTTTCGATCCTCTTCTGGCATAGGCCTTGATGGTATCAGGATGAATTTCCATTTCCTTCTTTATGAAGAACATGAATAGTTCATCAGCATCATTGAAATAGCGGCAGTAAACCCAGTATCTCCCCTTAAAAAGATTTGGGTTTTGCTTGTTTATTCTGATATAGACCTGTTTACGGTCTATAAACTCCTTGACACGGAAATCTCGGATATCTTTCCAGAGATACCTGTCTTCCCTGTCTCTGACCTTAAAGGTTATTGCCTCATCGCTGATTATAACCTTATCGGGATTAGCAAGGGTGATGAATGATTCCCAGATGATGTAAATACAGACGGCAATGACCGCAATGAAATACAGCTGTTTGGTAACAACCAGCTGATATATGCCGTAAATCATTATCAGAATGGAAAAATAACCGATTCCGGTAATTCTTACAGCGTAGCGTTTTGGGTCATATGTATAGACTTTCTCGTTCATATTTTCATCTTTCTGAGAAGGAGGGACATTTTCATGCCCCTCTTTCAAGCTAAACTATCAGGATAGATTAAGCGTTTTCTTTCTTGATTCTCAGATAGTTGTATGCAATGCATGCTAATGAAATAGCAACTAATACAACGATGGCAACAACCTGAGGCAGAGTACCGATCTTGAACAGTGCCCATGTTAATGGGTTAGCACCGTCACAGATTGAAGAAATTGAACTTGCACCACCCATATCGAAACCGATAGATGAAGCAACCTTGGTGATTGGAGCAGCTAAGTCAGTAGCAATGTACAGACCTAAGATGCAGCAGATCAGACCAACAACCAGGCTTCTGAAACCGTTACCCTTGCAGATTGGCAGTACTAATACGAATACATATGGTAATACAGCCAGGTCAACTGCCGGTAATACAGTGTTGCCAGGTAATACTACTGATAATAATACCAGGATAGGAACGCAGATCAGACCTAATGAAATTGTCATTGGGTGACCAACACCTAATGCTGAGTCAAGACCGATATAGATCTTGCCTCTGCCAGAGAAGTGCTTGTCTACGAATTCACCGGCAGCATCAGATACAGGCATTAAGCCTTCCATCAGTAATGAAGCCATTCTTGGGATCAGAACCATTGTAGCAGCCAGAGTTACGGCACAGTTCATGGCATGACCGAAGTCATAGCCACCGAGGATGGCGATAACCAGACCTAATACGAAACCAACGATAACAGGTTCGCCAAATACACCGATCTTGTCCTGCAGACCGTCTAAGTTGAAGTCAACCTTGTTGAGTCCAGGGATCTTTTCGATGACCCAGTTAAGAATCAGGGCAAATGGTGCGAAAGCTGCAGTAAAGCCATGTGGCAGAGATACGCCAGGCATCTGTAATGTTGATTCCAGACCAGGTGCAGTAATGTCGCCTAATACCAGGATGATGATTTCGTTGCAGATTGCAGCGATCATACCTAACAGTAAGCTTCCGGTAACAGCAGCAATTAATGAACCGGTGAAAGCAAAATGCCAGTAGTTCCAGATATCGATGTCAACTGTCTGAGTTGCACCGATCAGGATCATGACAACGTTAACCAGCAGACATACAGGGATGATCATGGCACCAACCTGTGTAGCCATTGCGATTGCAGCAGCTGCAGGCCAGCCTACGTCGATTGTTCCCAGAGTCAGACCGAAACGTGCGCTCATGGCAGCAACAGCATCAGCCATTGTTCCCATTAAGCCGGTAGCTAAACCTAAGCCTAACAGACCAACACCGACCATCAAGCCACCACGGATTGACTTACCGAAACCGGCACCCATAATGATACCGATTAAGGCAATGATGATTGGCATAACTACAGAAGAACCTAAACCGCTAATGTAGTTAAAGATATCCAATATAACTTGCATAATAACCTCCTTTTATTTTCTTAGTATGCAAATATGTTAATCCCCCTATCCCCAGGGAATTAAGTCAGAATTACTTTACAAATCCTAATGCTTCACAGATCTTGTCGTATGTTTCGTCTACTTTTCTGTTCAGAATCAGGTTTGTAGCTACGATCATCGGGCAATGGCATGTGTAAGAGTTAGCGATAGTGCTTACACATAAGTCAAAGTTTGGAGATTTTCCCGGAACTTCTACTGCCTTGCACTGAGTGATGGTGAACTGGCCCTTGTAACCTCTTTTGTTGAGTTCCCGTTCCAGTTTCTTGTTGACTACTGTACTTGTAGCAACACCTGTACCACAACATAATAAGATTCTCTTCATAATATTATACTTTCCTCCTTATGAATATTACTTAGCAGAATAAGCTCTGCTTACTTACAGAAATCAGTTCTGGCTTTATCCAGAGCTTCAAACATCTCTTCCAGCTTGGCAAACGGATCAGGTGCACATACGATACCTGAAGTTCCGCCTGTTGCATCAGCGCCGGACTTGATGGCCTTGTATACATCCGCACCGGTTGAGATACCGGCTGCCTGCAGTACCTTGATGTCAGGAGATACTGATTTGACGATCTCGTTTGTGGCGACCATGTAAGACTCATCAGCAGTCTTGCCGGTTCCGATCAGACTTGTCAGCTCACATACCATGCAGTCAGGATGCAGTGAAGCAATGGCCTTGGTATCAGCTACTTCATCTGAACAGACGATTGTCAGAATTCCCAGTTCATTGGCTCTGTCAATGACCTTTGCCAGTTCATTGATGGTCAGAGGGTTTTCGGCATGGTTCAGGAATGTGGCTTTTACGCCTGCTGCCTTTAATGCTTCTGGCAGGATATGTCCCATGCCACGTCCCGGCTTCAATGATTCCATGGACTGAGCAGTGACGATCAGATGCGGACATTCTCTGGCGATCATGGCCAGATCAACATGCTGTGCCGTAAAGATTACATCAAAATCATATTTAACAGCGAGTTCTTCACACTTCTTAGCTAACTTGAGTGATTCCTCACCATAGAGATATGCCTTTGGGTTACAAACGAAGAACGGTCTTCTTAACTGTGCTTTTTCCATAATTACTTAACCTCCATGAATTCTACCGGCTGACCGTCGGGATCAGTCACAAATACAAATCTTGCTCCGCTTTCATTGATACGGATATTCTGCTGCGGATAATCTTTCAGTGTTTCCAGTATTTCATCCAGATCAGCTGTCTCAAAGGCTATATGACGGCAGCCATAAGCTTCCGGTGCACACAGTCTCTGCGGAGCATGATCATTCAGGAACACTTCCAGAGTGGAATTACCATTTGACAGCATTATCAGATGGTCGTTTTTTTCAGGTCTGAATTTTCGTGATAACTCAACAAATCCCAGTTTCTTATAGAAATCTATTGTCGGTTCTCCCGATACTATCAGGGCGATGTGATTTACTTTGGAAAGCATTTATTTCTCCTGTCCGGTGTGGAACAGACGGAAATAGAATCTCAGCTTTTCCTTGATGGCTGCATTGGAATCTTTCAGCAGCTTGTACCAGTTAACATATTTTTCATCCTTTGTAGCGTTAATGGCTGCAACGGTGAAATCGGTAAAGACATTGATCTTGGAAATTCCTTCAGTAGCGCATCTTTCCAGATTATCATCACCGGAACCGGAGCCTCCATGAAGTACCAGAGGTATACTGAGAGCTGCTCTAA
>CAMOMM010000121.1 GCA_946619805.1 uncultured Bacillota bacterium
CGGAAGGAGTCCCGGTATAGATCAGATCACCTGGGGCAAGAGGAATGTATCTGGCGGTATATTCGATGATATCCGCAATGCTGAAGATCATTTCGTCAGTATTACCTTCCTGCTTCAGAACGCCATTGACATATGATCTGATGACCTTGTTGCCCGGCTGATATTCATCCCTGGTGACAATGCACGGTCCCAATGGGCCAAAGGTAGGCATGGCTTTGCCGGCCAGCCACTGTCCGGTCCTTAACTGGACATCACGGCAGGTGACATCATTGCCGATGGAATAGCCAAAAACATGGTCCATGGCTTCTTCCCTGCTGACGCGGTAGCATCTTTTGCCCATGACTACGACAAGTTCTCCTTCATAATCATAAGTGTCTTCTCCTTCGCGGATTATGATGTCCCGGTTATGAGGAACCAGCGAATCGCGGAACTTGGAGAACAGTACCGGATAATCAGGATCCTTCATCCTGATGCCAGCGGTATGTTTCGGATAATTCAGGCCGACGCAGATTATCTTTTCCGCTTCCACCAGATTGGCATATACCGGATCACTGATCCTTTCTCTGCCGACCTTTACCAGTTCACCACAGTTTCCCCGCTTAATGACGTCTTCCATCGTCAGTCCGGTATCCAGCAGATAAACCTCACCGTCAGCTATCTGGGCCAGTCTCTTTTCTCCGTCAACAAGCACATTAGTCAGCTTCATAATAAACTTCCCCATTAATTATCGTCTTCAGGACCTTATAGTCATGATCCATGATTACAAGGTCACTCTTGCGCCCTACCTCGATCTTACCGCGGTCGTTAAGTCTGAGGCACCTGGCCGGGTTTTCAAAATACAGTGTTCCGACTTCCTCCATGCTTAATCCTACTATGTCTCTGGCGCACTTCATGATCTCATTGGCGACCATGTTGCCTGACAGCAGATGTCCGTCAGGACGCCAGTTATACCCGTCATGGGTTTCAATTACCGTTCCATCATCCAGAACGTTTCTGCCTTCCGGCAGACCGCTGAATTCAGAAAGGTCAGTAATGCCATAGCATCTGTCAATTCCCTTGATGCGTAATGTCAGCTTTATCCAGTCCGGATTGACATGATAACCGTCCATGGTCAGCTGGGCAAAGATGCGGTCTTCCAGTAAAACACCTTCAGCCGGTCCGCTGATACGGTGATGCATTGGCTGATAGCCGTTAAACAGGTGTGAAGCCTGATTCATGCCGTGATCGGCAGCTTCCCTGGTCTGGGCTACCGTAGCCTTGGTATAGCCGTCTTCCGGGTCAACACCCTTGCTGACAAGATAGTCAATGAATTCAAGGGCATTCTCATAGTCAGGGGCAATTCCGAAGATTCCAACATCGGAATAGTCGCCGTCAACTACCAGATCAGCCCTTTCAGGGGTAGCTGGTCTTATGTATTCATGCAGATAGCGATCCAGAGTCGGGAACGGATGCTCAAAATGGAATTTGAGAGGTTCTGCTCCTTCATAATCCTTATGAACCTTACGTATGGTCCTGACGGAATCCCTCATGTCTTCATATATTTCATTTATCGGATGGTTTTTTATTGCCAGTGTAGGATATACCGTAGTTACACCGGTAGAAGGCAGTTTCCTTAACAGGTAGCGGACCTGCCGTTCATGATCACCGATGTCTCCAAAGGCATTGGTAAAGTTAAAAGCTCTTTTGAAGCCACCATGGCAATGTGCATCCACCATACCGGCATAAAGATAATTACCTTTTGCATCAATTACTTCATCACCTGCTAGATCCTTACCGATCTCCAGGATCCCACTGCTGTCATATCTGACATCAGTATCTCTGAACTGTCCGTCTATGAATACCCTGGCATTTCTGATTATCATGCTTTTTCTCCTTCGTATACTGTCTTTCCTCTGATTATCGTTCTGATTACGTTATAGTCGTCATCCATGATGACAAAATCACTTCTGCGTCCGACTTCGATCTTTCCCCTGTCTTTAATATCGAGACATTTTGCAACGTTTTCCGTATAGATCGAACCGACTTCCTCTTTGGTTAAGCCCACATTGTGACGGGCCTTGTACATGATCTGATTCATGGTATGATTACCGCTCTGAATGGTTCCCTTTTCATCCTTGATGAACCCGTCACCTGCAATGATGGTCCTTCCGCCTTCAAAGTGATAGACACCGTCAGGAAGTCCGGAATGCGAAGACAGATCAGTCAGTCCATACACCTTGTCCAGTCCCTTGACCTTGATCAGGAATTTACACCAGTATGGTGAAACATGATAGGAATCAAGGGTAAGCTGGCATTTGATCCTGTCGTCGATCATGATCCCGACATCCGGTCCGTCAATTCTGTGATGCATCGGTTCAAAACCATTGAACATGTGGGTGGTCTGGTCCAGTCCCAGATCAGCAGCCTGAGTTACCGTCTGAGCGCTGGCCTTGGTATAGCCTATCTCAGCATGTACCTTAGTCTCACTGCACAGCCACTTCAGCCATTCCATGGATCCTTCCAGTTCCGGGGCAATGCCGATCAGGCACACATCACTCAGATCATTATCCGTAATAGCAAGTGTGTGTTCTTTCGATGGCAGAGTATCGTGGTTGTGATTGAAGGAAGAATGATGGTTGGGATTCTGATAGGTTCCTTCCAGATGGAACATGAACGGATCTGCCCCGTCAACATCCTTTCTGATCCTTCTGATCAGTCTGATGGCTTCCTGATATTCTTCAACTGTCAAATCTCCCAGGGTAGGCATGATGCTGGTGACCCCGTTCTCTACTACCTTTTTACATATGTATCTGGCCTGCTCTTCCGGTTCACCATAGTCCTTCCAGGTTTCCTTTTTGACATTGGCCTGGAAGCTGCGCAGGAAACCGCCGTGAATGTGACAGTCGATGATACCGGCATAAAGGTCATTCCCACAGGCATCAATGATCTGCTCACCTGTAAGATCATTCCCTATTTCCGTAATTGTCTGTTCGTCAAATCTGACATCGGTATTCCTGAACTCTCCGTCAATGAATACTCTGGCGTTTTTTATTATCATGGTTTCCTCCCATTTCTATACAAGCTTACCTTCAGTGTTGATGACCAGGATGACTGAATCATCATTCATCATGAATTCATCCTTCAACCCCTTTTCAATTATTTCATCAACAACACCTAGTCCTACAGCTCCCGATTCTCCCCCGTTGAAAACCGGATCACCTTCAACCGGCTTACGGGACAGCCGCATTCCCCTTAATGAAACATCATCGGATACGCTGATGAACCAGTCGGCATGTTTCTGAAATACCGGCAGCACCAGAATGCTCGGTTCCCCGCAGTTTAATCCTGCCATGATGGTATAGGGACTTCCCCCGATCTTCACGGTTTCCTCTTTCAGGAATGACTGGTAGAAACAGTCGCAACTCTCAGCTTCAATTATGCCGATGTACGGCATTTTATGGCATATTTCGGCAAGTGCACGGATGGCTCCGCCCGCAAAGGTACCAACCCCGGCCTGCAGGAAAACATGCGTAGGATCCTTGCCCAGCTGCTTTACTGCTTCAATGATCAGCGTTGAATAGCCAGTCTGAATATAGGAAGGTATCTCACGGTAATCATCGAAGGCCGTATCCTGTACAAGGGTACCGTTATGCTGTTTCGCCCACCTGGCTGCGTAGCGTACCGTATCATCATAGTTGAAATCACTGACTGCTACTTCAGCTCCAAACTTCCGGATCTTGGCCACTCTTCTTTCGTCTGAGCCCTTAGGCATGAAGATTCTCACCGGAACATTTATGGTACTGCCATACCAGGCCAGCCCCTGACCATGGTTACCGTCAGTACAGCTGACCAGCAGTTCAGGTTTCTGCGGCAGCCTGCTTACCGCAAAGCTTGCCCCCAGTGCCTTAAACGAATTCAGACCGAAACGGCTGGATTCGTCCTTAACATACAGTTCCCCTATGCCATTCTTTCCGGCATAGTTTTTCAGAGATACAAGCGGGGTCTGCTTATAGGCAGCCAGAGTCTGATGAAACCGGTAAGGCTCAAAAACATCCGTTGTTATCGGATATTCCGTAAAAAGCGGCTTGCGGCTGTTTTTCAGATATTTGATCATATTTAGTTTGTCTCCTGATTATATTGTACCCTATCCATGTCTGCTGTCTATCGGTTTACCTGTTTTATAATATAAAAAAGGCTGTCGTCAGACAGCCTCACATATGTTTACCATCAGGATAAAAAATGAGTGTATTTAAATTAATCCCGGGTGCTCTTCCCTTTGACTGCGGTTTCCTTCCTGTCTTTCAGCAGATTGTAGCCGCTCCAGACGATCCATGCTCCATAGCACAGAAAACACAGAAGCAGAAATCTTCTGGTGTTATACAGTCCCAGTCGGCGTAAGCCATACATGGCACCATTTACCAGTATAAGTTCAATACTATTCAGATTAACCAATCCCGGCAGTTCATTTTTTCCAAACAGTTCC
>CAMOMM010000122.1 GCA_946619805.1 uncultured Bacillota bacterium
TGGCGGAAACCGCAGCACCGGCAGCGATGGCTTCAGCATCGTATTCCAGCCATGACAGCAGGAAGCCGGCAATTACGGTATTAAGAGCGGTTGAGATCTTATCGCAGAAAGTCTGAGCGGCAAAGGTAATGGCTTCAGCACGCTTACCTGTCTTCCATTCCATGTAGTCAATGGAGTCGCCCCATAAGGCAGTTCTGGCAATGCCGAACATCTGACCAGGAATGCTGCCAAGGGCAAACAGAATGGCAACGATCCAGATGCGGTTTCCCTGATATCCAATCAGGAAGGCAATGACTCTGGTTACCACCGAAATGACGTTAGCCCAGATCAGAACGTTTCTCATGCCTCCGACTTTTTTGGAGAATTTTGTAACTATCAGCATGCCCAACCCTGAGCATATATACGCAACGCCGGTCATAATGGTCATGACAGTCAGACCGCCAACTTCCTTACCAAACAGGGTCGCCTTGACACTGTGTTCAAAGAAATAGGCACCTGGCACCGTTAATGACAGTCCGTTAAGGATATTGCCCAATAATACCAGCATGACGATCTTATTGCCAAACAGCATCTTCAGATTATCCTTGAATGACTCTGTCTTGGTTTCTTCAGTAACATGAATTCTTTCCTTGGCCGAAGCTGACAACATGCTTATGATCATGCCGCCGCAGCCAAACAGAACAGCTGCACCGAAATAAATACGCTGTACGGAAATCCCTCTGCCTTTGAGAACATCCATGGCAGTTGGGAATATGCCGACAAAAGCGAAACCGATGGCTGCCATGATTCTGCCGAACTGTGACAGCTGTTCTCTCTCTTCCGGAATATCCGTCATGACGGAAGTCATTGACCACATGCTGACATCCTGGATGGTAAAGATCATATCATACATCAGATACAGTATCAGAACATAAATGGCCTTTGGAATATCTCCCTTAAAGCCCCAGTCGGTAAACAGCAGTATTACGATAATGCCTATTGCGATAGGTGTTGCACGCAAAAACGGGCGGAACTTGTCACCGTTCTTAAAGGTGTGTCTGTCAATAAGAGTCCCCATTAACGGGTCATTGACACCATCCCAGATACGGGCAATGCCCAGTACGATACCGATGATCTTTCCTTCAATGTAAAGGACGTCCGTGCAGAACACAAAAAACCACTGCATCATCAGTGCACACGAAAGATTCTGGCCGAATATGCCAATAGCGTACTTCAAAGCCTCAGCCTTTGGAACGCGGCCAACTTGTTTTTCTTCTTTTTTGCTCATAATATCCCCTTTGATGATTTATCAGAACCCGCCAAGTAAGAGTAAACGGGTTTCTTACTTTTTATGCGCCTTGATCAGCGCCTTACGTCAAATTCAATATATACTACAACCATGCCATTGTCAAAAAACGGACAGATACCTATCCGTTTACTGATTCAATTATTTCCAGAGTTCTTAAGTTCATTAACCTGATGGTCAGATCATCTATTCTGATGGTCTTTTCATACAGATCGATCCTGGTGACCTTTCCGGTCAATTCCTTATAATATCCCCTGTCAAAGTATACGACCTTGACGGTATCGTTTTTTTTCAGAACATTGATGCTTCTGTTCAGTTCATCAAGCTCATCTTCCGACAGTTCCTTGCGGGTATCATATATGATATTGCTGGCTTCAATCATTTCATCATATCCGGTCAGAGCGGCAAAAGGAGCAAACTGAGCTGCACGCTGAGAATTACTCATGTGCATGCGCCCTTCCACACCCTTATATTCACGTTTTATGATATCGTCATACTTACCCATTGCCGTCGCCTTCTTCAACTTGATTTATTTTCTAGTAATTTTAATATAACACGGTTAAATTCTTTTCGCAATCTCCCATGCCACATAAAAATACTTTAAACGGCTGTCCATTTCCATGATGCCCAGTATCCTGCGGCTCCAGGTAGTATCCAGGGAATCTGCCGCATAGACAAACTGATACAGCTGGGCACCGTAAAAGTCGCACATGGCCTGTAACCGGCTGCATTCCATTTCCACACAGATGCATCCCTGTTCTACCCTTTTCTCCTTGTTATTCACGGTTTCACGGTAAAAGGCATCAGTGGTCCAGGTTTTGCCCAGAACATACCCAATCTCAAGTTCATCCATTATCTCTACCAGTCTGTCAGCATTTCTGATCTTGATGAAATCAGCTGCCGGGGCATAATGATAACTGGTTCCCTCATCCCTGTAAGCTTCATCCGGAAGGATTATTTTTCCTTCAGGCAGATCCGTCAGGGCACCGCAGGAACCAAATACAATAAACTTATTACAGCCAAACACCACTCTTAACTCTTCGGCAATAGCTGTAGCCAATGGTGCTCCTATTCCGGTCAGAACTACTCCTACATCAGTATTCCTGATCCTGTAAGCCGGAGAATGACCGGCTGCGGAGCCAACCTGTATTCTTTCATCAATGACTTCAATCAGTCCATCCTCAATAAGGGCATTTATCAGTCTGTAGGAAAAAGTCATGATGATGACTCTGATATTGGCCTTATGACCAAGATCAATGACTTCCTGCGGTATGGTCTGAACAGGTGTGATAATCGCCTTGCTGGCATTGTCAAAAGTTTCCGTTATCATGCTTCTTCCTCATTTCTCTTCATGATCATTTCAATTGCTTCTGCAGCAGAATCGACACAGTAATCAGCTGCCTTCTTCAGTTCTTCGCTGCCATCATTCATCGCAAACCTGAGATTCACGGCCGCAAAGATCGCCAGGTCATTACGCCCGTCACCGATTCCAGCGGTCTCTTCCCTGGATATTCCATAGTGTTCACAGAACTCTTCAATGGTTCTGCCCTTGTTTACACCCTTTTCCGTTATGTCTGCCAGAATGGCTTCCGGCGGAGAAAAAGTCACTTCATCACCGAAGCGCTCCCTTATCAGTCTTTCACACAGATCAAGATCATGGTGAGTATGAGTAATTAAGGTAATGCTGCTGATGTGGCCGTCATTTTCCGCAAAGGTATCAATATAGTCATCATTATGTTCATAGAGAACCGTCCTGCCGTCATCGGTATAGTAACAGAACTTTCGCGGGTCAATATTGTCTCTGACAATTTCAAATACCTCTCTGGCCTTATCTGCATTTATGAAACGGACAATGCGGGTACCGTCATCATACACACTGATGGAACCGTTGGCACAGATGTAATCACTGCCCAGTCCCATGCCTTCAGAAAGCTGCAGAAAAACTCCCTGAGGTCTGCCCGTCGTAATGACGAAATGACATCCTGATTCTCTGAACTTCTGCAGAGCCTTCAGGTTTTCTTCAGGTATGTAGTCACCGTTTTCATCATGCAGGTACATCGTACCGTCAAAATCGGAAAACAGTATCTTTATCATAAATTGGCGTCGTCCTCAAACACTATGCCGGCTGACTGCTTGGCCATGTCAACAACACTCATGACATCCAGAGTCTCCCGTTTCATCCTGGCCGCAAAATCCAGATCCTTGCCGTCAATTACTTCTCTGAACTTTTCAAATTCATACTTCATGCGATGTACATTTTCCCTGTCAATGTGAACAGGTTCTTCCTTGCCTTTTCGGAAACTGAATTCGTTTAGGAAGTTAGGAGGTCCGTCAAACCAGATGCATCCCTTATTTCCCTGTAAGGCAGATGTATATGGACTGCCGCAGTCCTTAGCCCGGATCAGTACCGCCTGGAAATCCGGATACTTCATGGTAAGGATTCCCGAGGTATCCACTCCTCTTTCCATGTTCGGCAGATATGCCGCTTCCAGAGGCCTGCCAAAAAGACCTACGGCGATATGAATGTTGTAGATATTGAGGTCCATCATCGCTCCACCTGACTGTCTGACATCACAAGCCGGTCTGATAATACCCTGCTTGAAAGCCTCATATTTGGAAGAATACTGCGTGAAATTAAGAGTAACTATCTTCAGTTCTCCCAGATCACCCAGTAACTCTCTCAGCTTTTCATAAGTCGGAAGATATAAGGTCGTAATGGCTTCAATCAGAACCAGACCCTTTTCCTCAGCAACCTCATACAGCTTTGCAGCCTGCCTGCGGTTGGAAGTAAAAGGCTTCTCCATGATGACATTCTTACCGGCCTGTAAGGCTTTTAAACCATAACGGTAATGCAGATAGTTAGGCACCGCTACATAAATGGTATCTATTTCCTCATTTTTTAGCATTTCATCATAATCCGTATACCAGTTCTTAAAACCGTGCTCTTTGGCCAGTTCAATAAGATGTTCAACATTTCTTTTGGTAGCACATATTCCGGTTAATTCAATGTCAATTTCATGCACGCACTGCAGCAGATCATTAACGATCATGCCTGCTCCGACGATTCCCAGCTTCATAATTGTACCTCGCTTATATTTTCATTTTACCATAATAAAGCACAATCATGACCACCCGTGAAAACGGGTGGTTTGTTCTGAGGCTATAAGCCTCCT
>CAMOMM010000123.1 GCA_946619805.1 uncultured Bacillota bacterium
CATTATGTATTTCGGCAGCATGATTTTCGGCTACATATATGATTTTACCGGCTCCTACCGACCATGCTTTGTGGTGGGAATAGTTCTGCAGGTAATCGCACTGTTATTAAGCATCTACATACTGAACGTTCATAAAAAACATCAGAACAGTTAAAGGGATGACACATCGTCATCCCTTTCATTTTTTAATCATGGCTGTTGCCAGTGCTGCCACCTTGAA
Organism: uncultured Bacillota bacterium; assembly: GCA_946619805.1. GTDB lineage: Bacteria > Bacillota_I > Bacilli_A > Erysipelotrichales > Erysipelotrichaceae > RUG521. The sequence continues at coordinate 221 of CAMOMM010000123.1, forward strand.
TAAGACGAATCCAGCCAGACAGCCGAAGACATTGAAATACTGCGGCAGCAGAATGCCGATCAGTAACGGCAAGGCCATTGCCACCATTCTGCCTACAGCCGACAGTATCGTAAATCCAATGTTCCGTTTCCCTGCCATGATAGCCTGGTTCAGAGAACTGGACAGAAGATAAAAGTAGAGATGAAAGAATACCATGCCGAGAACTATTCCCCGTGATATCCTCCAGTTGAAGAAACAGAAAAGTGCAGCTAACCCCAAGCCACAGATTTCCGTTATTCGCAGTATTCTTTTTTCCATTAATTACTTGGTGCCGAAAATTCTGTCACCGGCATCGCCCAGACCAGGAACGATATAGCCGATTTCATTGAGTCGTTCATCCTTGGCTGCCAGATAGATATCTACATCCGGATGAGCCTTTTCGACAACATCGATGCCTTCCTGAACACCTACCAGGTTGACCAGCTTGATCTGCTTGGCACCGGCTTTCTTAACGATGTCAATGGCTGCCTTGGCACTGCCGCCTGTTGCCAGCATCGGGTCCAGAACCAGTACGATTGATTCATCCATGTGCTTAGGGAACTTGGCATAGTATTCTACCGGCTCAAGTGTTTCTTCGTTACGGTATAAGCCAATGTGACCGACTTTGGCAGTCGGGATCAGCTGCTGAATACCGTTGACCATGCCTAATCCTGCTCTTAAGATCGGGACCAGAACAACACGGCAGTCCAGTTCCTGGCCGACACATTCACCCATCGGTGTAACGATGTTAACATCTCTGGTCGGCAGATCCTTGGTAATTTCATAAGCCATCAAAGATGCGATCTCATCCAGGTTCTGACGGAAATCCTTGGTACCTGTTTCAACTTTACGCATGATTGTAAGCTTGCTCTTGATCATCGGATGGTTCAATAAATGTAACATGGTAAAAATCCTCCTCAATGTATTCTTCTATTCATAAAGCGGCTTGCCGGCTGTCAGCCTTGCCACTTCATCTCTTACTTTCCGGGCAATTTCCTCATCGTCCGGGTTTTTCAATACCATTGCGATCCAGTGGGCAATGTTTCGGAAATCCTCTTCATTGCATCCTCTGGTGGTCATGGCCGGGGTACCGACTCTGATACCTGAACAGTATGCCGGCTTTTCCTCATCAAATGGGATTGAGTTCTTGTTGCAGGTGATGTTGACACCGTCAAGCAGGCTTTCCGCCCTCTTTCCGGTCAGTCCGCATGAACTTTTGACGTCAACCAGCAGAAGATGATTGTCGCTTCCTCCTGATACCAGTCTGAAGCCGTCTTCCTTAAACTGCCGCTCCATGGCCTTGCAGTTGGCAATGACCTGTTTCTGATATTCCGTAAACTCCGGCTGCAGAGCTTCCCAGAAACATACGGCCTTGCCGGCAATAGTATTCATTAACGGTCCGCCCTGAATGCCAGGGAATACCGTTCTGTCCAGCGCCTTGGCATATTCTGCCTTGCACAGAATTGCTCCGCCTCTTGGTCCTCTTAATGTCTTATGGGTCGTTGTGGTGACAAAGTCCGCATATTCAACCGGATTAGGATGCAGTCCAGCCGCTACCAGACCGGCAATGTGAGCCATGTCAACCATCATGTAGGCTCCCACCTGATCACAGATCTCTCTGATCCTTCTGAAGTCAATGATTCGCGAGTAGGCTGAGGCACCGGCAACGATCAGTTTCGGCTGAAAATCCACTGCTTTGCGCTGTAAAGCATCATAGTCGATCGTTTCCGTTTCCCTGTCCACACCGTATCCTTCGAAATGGAACAGTTTTCCGGAAAAGCTTAACGGATGACCGTGAGTAAGATGTCCTCCGGCAGCCAGATCCATGCCCAGAACCTTATCGCCCGGCTGCAGGATCGTAAAGTAGACTGCCATATTGGCCTGGCTTCCTGAATGAGGCTGAACATTGGCATGTTCCCGGTGGAACAGTTTCTTCATTCTTTCCCTGGCCAGCTCTTCAACGGCATCGACATTTACACAGCCGCCATAATACCTTCTTCCCGGATATCCTTCGGCATATTTGTTGGTCAGAACTGATCCGTTGGCTTCCATGACTTCAGCGGAAGCATAGTTCTCCGAAGCAATCAGTTCAATGTTGTTTCTCTGTCTCTGTAATTCCCGCTCTATGGCTCTCTGTGTTTCCTTATCCAGCATATTCCTCTATCTCTTTATAACTGATGGTTCCTTCTCTTAAACATTTTAATTTTTCACCAGTACAGTCTATTATCGTACTGGCAACTCCTGTTTTGGCTTTTCCCTTTACAACAGCCTCTATCCTTCCGTCAAGCTGCCGCAGAACTTCCTTTTCATTACAGGCAGCAGGCTGGCCGGAAATATTGGCACTGGTCACAAACATCGGACCGGTTTTTTTCAGTAATTTCAGGACAAATCTGTCATCAGGTATTCTGATGGCGATCGTATCAAATCCATTGACGGATTCCCTGCTTACCGTATCTCTGCGTTTCAGTACCAGAGTAAGGGCACCCGGCGTATACTTCTCAGCTATTCTTCTTTCCCTGTCATTCACAAAGGCAACTTCTTCAAGCTGCTTCAGATCAGCGACCATTAAAGGAAAAGGCTTGGAAGCATCCCTGCCCTTGGCTTTTTTCATTTTATCAATGGCGATGGCATCATTATAAATAACACCGATACCAAAAACGGTATCGGTGGGAAATGCAACAACAGCTCCTGATTTCAAAAGCTCCACGGTTTCTTCAAGATCTTTCTTAAATAAAACTCTAGTCATTGTCTGCCTCTTTACTCCTGTAAATTTTACCACAAAAAGGACTGTGATTAAACCTCAAAGCTGAAAATAGACTAAAAACCTTTTCTTCACAAATCAGCATAATGAATATGATATAATGAAATACCCGGAGGTACTTATAATGAAGAACCGAACCACCATAACTTTTCATAGCGGGCTGGATACCATCGGCGGAGTTATCATGGAGGTCAGGTATAATGACTGCCGTGCCTTCTTTGAAGCCGGTACTGCCTATAATCCTGCCTTTGACATGTTCAACGGTGCCGTAAACCTGCGCAGAAATTTCATCTCCGACTATCTGTGGATAAATGAAATACCAAGGATCGACGGCATCTACCGCAAAGAAGACATCAAGGAACGCTACCCTGATCTGATCCCGGCTGAAGATTTCGTCATCAGAGAACAGGCTTTCTATATAACACATATGCATCTGGACCACATGCGCATGATGGGAATGATCTCTCCTGAAGTAAAAGTATATCTTTCAGAACCTGCCCAGAGGCTGGAAAAGGCTCTGGAAGAAGTCAATATGGGTGTTGAATCCATCCGCGGCTTTGTCTATGACGACATACCGGATGAGAGTGATGTCGGCGACATCCACGTCACCCGTTTCATTCTCAATGACGATTCCTATCAGGATTGTTCCTTCTACATTGAAACTCCTGATCTGAAGATCCACCATACCGGAGATGTTTTCGTCTATGGTAAATACAGAGGCAATATTCTGAAGGAAATAGCCTATCTGAATAAACGGAAACCGGATATTCTGGTCTGTGAAGGTACACGCTTCTTTGCCAGCCTGGATCCGGAGAAAAAGATCACTCCAACCTTTGATCCCCCTGCAGGCATGATAACCTTTGACAGATTAAAGGAAAGGATCAGTGAAAGAGTACATGACTGTCAGCATCTGGTACTGTTTGACTACTATGAAAGAGAGATGAGCGATATAATGCTGTTCACTGAAATCGCTCGGAAAAACAACCGCATTCTGGTCTATGAACCGGAAAGCGCCCATCTGATCAACAGATTCTTCGGATGTCCAGTCAATATAATGATCCCGGACACATATGAGAAAGAGCCTGAATATCTTGCTGAAATAAAACAGTTCAATAACGTCATTACCAAGGATACGGTATTAAAGGATCCTGAGAAATACATGGTACAGATAACCTATGCCAACATACTGGAAGTACTGGATTACCGCAATACCGGAGCACTTTTCCTGCACCATTCCGGACCGCCATTAGGTGACTTTGACCCTAAGCTGAAGAACCTCAGAAGGATCGTTGATCTGGCCGGCCTTGATTACTGGAAATCCTATTTCGGAGAAGACGGCTACTTCTCTCCTCATGCTGAGAACTGCCAGATACTGGCTTACATCGACATGGTCAACGCTTCCCTTACCATCCCTTGCCACACCTCTAACCGTAAGGGTATGAT
>CAMOMM010000124.1 GCA_946619805.1 uncultured Bacillota bacterium
TAATGAAGGAATACGAATAATATACTTTCTATCTGCGAATAACAGAAAAAGAACCCCGTTTCAGAAATGCCTGATCAGAGGTTCTTTTTTTGACTGTTACCATAAATACAACAGGTATCCTGTCAGATATCTTTATGACAACTAAAAAGGCCAGTTTCTCAGCTGGTCTTTTCTGTGTTATTCAATATTGTTTATTATTTCGGCTGCTTCCTGCATCTCATCAATGTAGAAATCAGCGTTTCTCTGTTCGATAGGATATCTGTGCTCCCTGCGGCAGATACATTTACAGCCTGCTCCATGAGCCGCATCTATGCCAACCTGAGAATCCTCTATTACGATACACTCGTCACTGTTTACACCAAGTTTACTCATGGCTTTGAGATAACAGTCTGGATCCGGTTTGAGTCTTTCCACATCATCAGATGACACAAACAGATCTATGAACTTTTCCCAGTGGTTTGCGGAAAGTACCTGATCGATCTTTCTTTTCGGACTCATTGAAGCAATTGCGATCCTGTAACCCTTGCCACGAAGTGTTTCCAGAAGTTCTTTCACCCCGGGTATAGCCAGCCGGTGATAATCCATGTCAACATAGGCTATGCTGCGGTATTCTGCCAGCATCCGGTTTAGTTCATCCTGACTTTTCTCAGGAAACAGTCTCCCGATGGTTGTCGCAAACGGGCGGGCAGCAGTTCGGTAATAATCTTCGGCTGTCCACTGCAGACCGTATCTGCGGCACAGATCAGCCTTGATCATTATGGCACGGTATTCCGTATCGATCAGAACACCGTCAAGGTCAAATATGACTGCCTTAATCATTTCTGCTCAAAGGTGATCCTGCCCTTACCGTCAGTACATTCTACTGTAGCCAGGGAACCGGACATGATTGTCCAGATAGGAGATACATGACCGAAGTCCATGTCATATATTACAGGAATACCCAGCTCCCTGAAGTTGTTATTCAGAAGCTCTTTAACTGTTACATCGAATATTGCTTCCGGTCTCTGCGGGCGTCCATACATGATGCCTTTGCAATTCTCAAACCAGCCGGCATTCTTCAGCTGCCATAATCCTCTGTACTGATCAAGAACAGTCAGATCACAGGATTCCAGATACCAGATGATACCGTCATCCTTATACTTTTCAACGAACTCCTTAACGTGGTCAAACTGAGTTCCGCAGATATTTGTCAGTAAATCAAGACATCCGCCAACCAGTCTGCCGCTGAAGGCAGTATCTTTACCGTCAAGGGTTTTGTATATGACTTCACCCTGCAGATTATAGCCATCCAGAGGCTGTGCGTTCAGCTTTACTTCTTCATCATACACATCGTATTTAGGATAGCTTTCCAGAGTATTCTTTTTCCCGGTAATGATATCCATGGCATCCTGAAGTGAAGGATCCCACGGTTCCATGCCGAATCCGCCAAAACACGGCCCGTAGATGGAAGCCACATCACAGATGGTATTGAGAGTAAAGGTCAGACAGGTATTGTCCGATAACCCCATGAAGAACTTAGGCTTGGCTTTCTTGAGTTTTTGGAAATTAACATAAGGAAGCATTTCCAGCATCAGTTCACCGCCGGCAACGGAAATGATGAAGTCAACATTTTCATCCAGATACATCTGCATGAATTCTCTGGCTCTGATCCTGCCGGAAGTACTCTTGCCATGTCTGATACCGTAAAGGTGCTTGGCAGTAACAACGTTATACCCCATCTGCTTAAACAGTTTCAGTGTATACTCAAATCTTTCTTCATATGGCGAACCGCTTACTCCAAAGGAAGGAGCAACCAGACCAACCATAGCATTTTTCTTTAGTAATTCCGGGTATCTCATTACAGCACTTCCTTGATTCTGGCCAGTGATCTTTCTTCACCCATGATCTGCATGATGCTCCAGAGATCCGGTGAGTTACGTCTGCCGACTACTGCCACTCTGATGGTTTCAGCTACATCGGCAACACTTCCCTTATAGTTCTCAGGGTTCTCCTTATAAGCTTTCATGTCTGAGGCAAAGCCACAGTTTTCGGCAATGGTCTTGACCTTTTCAAACCAGACACTGTTGTCATCACTGTAGTCATATGTTTCAATAAACTGCTTCAGGATCTCATCGACCTGCTGCTTATCAAATCTGAACTCATCTTCTCTCTTAAATGTTTCATCAAAGTAGAAGCTGATGCTTTCAAGGATCTGGGAAGCATTGATGTAGTCTTTTCTTCTCTTTTTGAGATTAAGTCCCATGCCTAATGTCAGGATCCTGTCCATTGTCTCTTCATTACCGAAGTATACATCGTACAGATCTGCATGATATGTTCTGACAAAGTCCTTCAGGAAATCCTTCATTTCTTCTAAAGAGAAGGATGAAAGATAGGTCTTGCAGATGTTATTGAGCTTGTCCAGATCAAATAAGGCACCTGACTGTCCCATCTTATCCAGAGAGAACCTGAATTCTTCAATAGGCTTGCCCGGATTCTTCAGATACCACTGCTCAAAGTTCCAGTTAAGTATCGTCATCAGATAGATCTTAACGGCATATGGATGATATCCGAGTGAACGGTAATAATCCAGAGACAGTTCCGGGTCCTTGCGCTTGGACAGCTTTCTCTTGGTTCCGGTTTCGTCAATCTTCATAAGTACTGTTGTATGGGCAAACTTAGGCAGTTCAAATCCCAGCATGTCAAACAGCTCCAGATGGATATTCAAAGTTCCCAGCCATTCTTCGCCTCTCAAGACGATCGTGGTTCTCATGAAGTGATCATCGATGGCATGAGCGAAGTGATAGGTTGGAATACCGTCTGTCTTCAGTAATACGGCATCCATGTTGTTTTCAACAACCACAATGTCACCCTTGATCTCATCGTGGAAAGTGTGCTTGATCTCAGGATTTCCCATTGACTTCATTCTGATGACAAATGGGGCTCCTTCCTTCAGCTTTTCCTCGACCTTTTCCAGCGGTGCATCTCTCCATACTGCCCATTTACCGTAATAGCCGGTTCCTTCATTCAGCCGGGTCTGCTTTTCTCTTATCTCGTTGAGTTCTTCCTCACTGCAGAAACAAGGATAGGCCTTGCCTTCCTGTACCAGTTTCTTGGCAAAGCACTGGTAGATCTCTGCTCTCTGTCTCTGGTAATAAGGACCGTATTCCCCGCCGATTTCAGCACCTTCATCATAATTGATGTTGAAATACTTGAAAGTGGAAAGAATGGTTTCCACCGCTCCTTCTACCTTTCTCTTGAGGTCGGTATCTTCAATACGCAGGAAGAATACACCATTGCTCTGATGAGCAACTCTTTCATCCGCCAGGGCACCGTAAAGATTGCCCAGGTGAATGAAACCGGTCGGAGACGGGGCCATTCTCAAGACTTCGGCACCTTCCGGTAAGTTTCTTTTCGGGAATAACTGATCATAGTATTCCGGTGTTTTATCAATATGCGGGAATAATAATTCCGCTAATCTTGCATAATCCATATTATCTGCCCTCTTCAAACTGACTTGGATGTTTTTCAAAGAAATCCTGTTTGGCTTCGATTTCCTTTATCTTATGGTGTTCAGGATCATCCATTAAACTGTAGACGGTATCAAAGGCATGGTCCCAGCTGAAGAATTCTTCACCGAGGTTGAGGTATTCCACTGTCTTTTCCGTTCCCATCGGTACGACAGGATGAGACAGCAGACATGCAACCCTGACCATGTGGAAGGCATCAATAAGTACCTGTTTTCTCAATTCGCTGTCATCGTTTTTGTCAGCGGCCGCAATGTTGCGGGCCCAGTACTTATTTGCCTGTCTGATGTAGGTATCCAGAATGTTGATGACATTGTGGAACTCAAACTTATACATGGTTTCCTCATATTTCAGAATGGTTTCCTCAGCAGTCTTTCTGACTTCTTCGCTGACTTCACCATAAGGAATATATCCGTCAAAGTACTTCTGGCTGCAGTAGAAGCATGATCTGACCAGTCTGTTAAGAACATTGGTAAACAGATTGCCCTGAGCCAGAACCGGATCGGCTTCCTTCGGATTGGCATTTGGATTCAGCGGCTTCGGCATGAAGCTGACTGACTTGTTGCCCAGGGCCAGACCAAGGAAATGAGGTCTGAGCTGTTCAGCTGTATAGTAGTTCAGTAACTCATCAGCCATTGGAGGCTTGACAGCGCCGGAACTGCTGGCCTTCTTATCAAGGAACAGAATGTGATGATTGGCTACCAGAGTAGGCAGACAGAGCTGGCCTTTTTCCGGATGGATCGACAGCTTGCCTGAACCCTGCTGAGCCATGAACATCGGCATCTGGGCGACACCGTAGAAATAGATGTTGTCCTGTCCGATGAACTGATATACTTCTGCCTCAGGATCACACCACCACTTCTTATACTCTTCTTCGCCCTTTCCCTGTCTCTTCAGATAGGTCTTGGTAAAGGAGATAGGTGCCCATAATGATTCAG
>CAMOMM010000125.1 GCA_946619805.1 uncultured Bacillota bacterium
TTTTTTACAATTATGCAGTTTCCTGATCCAGGATCTCGTAGCCGAAACCGCCGCCCTGCAGGCAGTTGTCACGGGAATATGATGAAGCCTTGTCAAAAGCCCTGACGATTTTTTCCTGCGGCAGAACTTCACCCTTTTCCCAGCCCTGTCTCATCATTTCATCAACGAAGGCAGCCAGGAAGGAATCTCCTGCACCCATGGTATCTACAGCTTCAACATACTTGACCTCACCATGGACGATTCCATTTGAATTGATCAGATACTGTCCGTGCGAGCCCATTGTTACCAGTATATTGACAACGCCATGAGCCATGATCTTCTCAGCGAACTTCTGAATGACTTCCTCGCTTACATGCGGGAATGAGAACATTGCCAGATCCAGATTGGTGCATACCAGATCAAGATATTCATCTACATGATATTTTTCCTTCTCGCCGAAGTCATACACATAGATCTTATCCAGCCGGCTGATCTTCTTCATCTCGTCCTGCATCTTGGCATTGCAGTTGGAAATGATCACATCAAACCCCTTAAGATATTCAATCTTGTCTTCCGTCAGATCCATCGGTCCGGACCACTTGTCGCCTGTTACCACATTGACAAAAGATCTTTCACCGTCAACCACATTGTAGTTACAGTGCTTGGTCGTACCGCCTTCAATGATCTCACAGTGACTGTGGTCAACATTGTTGGCATCCAGTGCACGCTGAATGACCCCAGCCATCGGGTCATCACCCAGATTACCCAGATAAACGGAATCATTTCCCAGTCGGGCGAGATGCACGGAAACATTAACGCAGTTTCCGCCCGGATACATTCTCTTATTATTTACATAGTAGTCAATGACATTATCACCGACACAGACGCTTCTCATTTTAGTACTCACTCTTTCTGTAGTATCTTCTGATTTCCAGAGAATGATCCATCAGTACTTCAGCATTCTTGCCGATGCGCTGCAGAATGGCACCCATTACGATTGGAGAGAGATACTTTCTGTATTCTTCCTTAATGCCTTCCAGCCGGTAATCCTTTGTATCAAAGCAGGTAAACTTGTCACTGAGACCCTTTACGAAATCTCTGACTCTTTCATCCTGGCTTCTGGTGACACCTTCACCCAGGATAAGGGTAACGCAGACATCCTTGTCTACCAGTTCCAGTGTTCCATGGAAGAATTCAGCAGAAGTAACGGACTTGGTTCTGATCCACAGTGATTCTTCCAGTACGCACATAGAATATGAATAGGCTGTTGGCCATAAATCACCGGATCCGATCCAGATGTTGTAAGGTTCATAGCCATAGTCTGCCGCGTATTTCCTGCACTTTTCATCACAGTCAATTCTGACCTGTGCCAGAGCCTTGCCCAGACCCCTGAGGTTATCGGCGAAATCAGGATAATCAGGGAAATAACCGCAGTTATACATGATCTTACCGATGATGAACCAAAATACCAGTTCCTGAGGACGGCCGTCCAGATAAGCGAAAGTGTAATCTGATAAGGCAGCAAGCTTGGAGTTTTCCACACCGCAGACAGATACGATCCTGACGCCCATTTCCTTCAGCTTTTCAGCACACTTGATTGTTTCCTTGGTGTCACCTGACTTGGATGTCAGGAAAGCCACGCTCTTATCGGTCAGTCTGTTGCATCCTGTTAACAGGAAATCGGCAGATACCATGCTGTCAGTAGGAAGCTTGGTATAGACATTCAGATAATGATTGAAAGGTTCCATCATAGCCTTTGATCCGCCTGAAGATGTAAAGAACAGCAGGTCAAATCCTTCGGCACATACATCGTCAGCGATCTTTTCAATTGTTTCTCTCTGATTGTAAATGTACTCATAATTTCTGATTATTGCTTTTTCGTCGAATGTTACCATAATATCTTTTACCTCCATTTTCAGTTTATCATATTGTGTTTTCTCACAGTATTGCATCAGACAATCAAACATTCATTATCGAACTATTTCACTTATGATGTGTGTTTTAAAAACCGGAGCATCCGCTCCGGTCTAATCCAGATCTTCACCGTTTGTTTCGATGACTTTCTTATACCACCAGAAGGATTTCTTTCTGCTTCTGGCCAGTGTTCCGTTACCGGCATCATCTCTGTCAACATAGATGAAGCCGTAACGCTTGCTCATTTCGCCGGTGCTGGCTGATACCAGGTCAATCGGTCCCCAGGTCGTATAGCCGAACAGATCAACACCGTCTTCCTCAACGGCTGCCTTCATGGCTTTGATGTGTTCTCTGAGATATTCAATACGGTAATCGTCATTGATCGAACCGTCAGCTTCCACAACATCCTTGGCGCCCAGTCCGTTTTCGGAAATAAACAGTGGCAGCTGATAACGGTCATACAGATCGTTAAGGGTTATTCTTAAGCCAAGAGGGTCGATCTGCCAGCCCCATTCACTGGCCTTCAGATAAGGATTCTTTACGCTCTTGAAAATGTTGCCGGCTGTCAGTTCACCGTCAGGATCAGCCTTGGATACTCTTGAGGCATAATAACTGAAGGAAATGAAGTCCACTGTGTTGTTAAGCAGTATTTCACGGTCATCATCCTGATAAGGTATCTCGAAGCCGACTCTTTCAAATTCCTTCAAAATGAAGGAAGGATAATAGCCGCGGGCCTGAACGTCAATCAGGAACAGATTGTTTCTTAAGTCTTTCTTGGATTCCCAGACATCTTCAGGCCTGCAGCTGAACGGATAATAGGTTCCCCCTGCCAGCATGCAGCCAACCTGAATCTGCGGGTCAACTTCATGAGCGATCTTTGTAGCCCAGGCACTGGCAACCAGCTCATGATGAGCTGCGGTATACAGTACCTGATCGCGGTTTTCCCCTTCTTCCAGGAAAATCCCCGCACCCATGAACGGGGCATGCAGAAGCATGTTTATCTCATTGAAAGTCAGCCAGTATTTTACCAGTCCCTTATATCTGGTAAACAGCGTTCTGGCCAGTTTCTTATAGAATTCAACCAGTTTGCGGTTACGCCAGCCGCCGTATTTTGTAATAAGTCCCATCGGACAGTCGAAGTGCGTGATCGTTACCAGCGGTTCAATACCGTATTTATGGCATTCCCTGAAGACATCTTCATAGAACTTCAGTCCTTCTTCATTAGGTTCATCTTCATCTCCCTGCGGGAAAATACGGCTCCAGCCGATGCTCATGCGGTAGGTTTTAAAGCCCATTTCGCCGAACATCGCGATGTCTTCCTTGTAATGATGGTAGAAATCTATTGCCTGCTTGGCCGGATAGTATTCACCTTCCTCAAAGTCAAATGATTTTCTGATGCCCCTGACAATGTCTGATCTGTTTTTTCCATGCGGAATGACATCAACATTGGCCAGACCGCGGCCTCCTTCGTTGTATCCGCCCTCACACTGATTGGCAGCAGTTGCACCGCCCCATAAAAAATCCTTTCTGAATGCCATTTTATTACTCCTTTTCTTTTTTCTGAAATCAATGAATTCTTCCGGCAGAAGACTGTAGTCCACCGATGACTGCAGCCTGCCCAGCTGATCCTGCCAGCTGTCCATGTTTACCCTGAGCTTTCTGAAGCCCAGTGATTCATATACATGCTGAGCACGCTTGTTGGCCAGATTGGTATCAAGAACTATTTCCCTGATCCCTCTGTCAAACAGTGCACTTATTAACATGCTTAAAGCTTTTCTGCCGATGCCCTTTTCCTGACAGGAGAAGTTACAGATCTTGATTCCGATTTCCGCCTTTTCACCAAGAACATGATAATTCATCTCACCGATGAGCTTTCCTTCATGTTCCAGTACCAGTCTTCTTCTGGTATCGTCACTGTCGCTTTTCAGATCAGCTCTGACCTTTTCAGCTGTTGTTCCCAAACCCAGAGGAAAACCGGCATGAGCCATGACGCTGCCGTCGTTCCACCACTTTACCAGCTGATCAATGTCTCTGTCTTCAGTATTTCTGATTGTAATGTTCTCAAATGAGATGTTCATACCTTATTCTACCATAGAAAAGGAAGCTTACGCTTCCCTGTTATCAATTACATCAACTACTTTGCCAATGAATTCATAGTGAGTGACCCAGTTGCGGTAGCCATAGGTCTGCTCATATACTTCCGGATCCATCTGATCCTTGTCAAACTGGTGCGTGTAGATCTTCTTGCAGACAAAGGTCAGTTCCGCTTCCTTAAAGGTAACACTTTCCCCGGCCTTTACCGGTGTCAGTCTGGTTTTAGCCACCTTGTCTTCGTCTCGTCCGCTGTGAGTTCCCAGATACTGCAGATCTTCCTTATACTCTTCCCCGAAGAAACTTACGGTGAAATAGTCATTGTTCAGCAGAAATTCACTGGTATAGCGTTCCGGGTTGACATAGATCGTCACAATGTCCCCTGCTGCTCTGGACCAGATGGTGCCA
>CAMOMM010000126.1 GCA_946619805.1 uncultured Bacillota bacterium
ACATGGAGGCCTTTGACAAAGCCATGGAAGATCCCAATAAAAACCAGCCAGGATATGAACCGGGAAAATCCAACGGCAGTATCGGGGCAGTGGACGAGAATGGCAAAGAGGTTTCGATGGACCTGTACTGGCCGGATGAAGAATATATTTCAACGTTTAAGTCCAGGCTCAATGAACTGACAACGCCTGCATATGATGATGAGGTGATCCTTACTACCATCATAAAAGACTGTATTGCAAGTGTACTGGGAGATGCAGACATAGACGCGAGCGTTGATCAGGTAATGAAGGATATCAATATCTACTTATCAGAATAACCCGGGGGACTTATGCGAAATATTCGAAAGGAAAACCTGGAAGGTCTTGCTTTCATAGGACCAAGTATACTGGGAGTCAGCATTTTTGTGCTGATTCCCTTTATCGATGTTATCAGAAGGTCCTTTTTTAATGCAGCCGGAACCGGTTTTACATTTTTAGAGAACTATCAGACAATCTTTCACAATGCAGCATTTATGCTGGCACTCAAAAATACCCTCCGCTTTATGGGGATATGTATACCGCTTCTGATTGCAGTTTCACTCCTGGTTGCAGTATTTTTAAGCAGTGGACTGAAACTTGCCGGCTATCTGAAGTCTGCTTATCTTGTCCCCATGGCGATCCCTGTGGCGTCAGTCGTACTGATGTGGCGCCTGCTCTTTCATGAACACGGTTTTTTCAGTGGGATGTTAAACCATTTCGGTATAGTCGGTATGGACTGGATGAATACAAAATATGCTTTCTGGGTCCTTGTTTTTTCCTATGTCTGGAAAAATATTGGCTACAATATCGTACTCTGGATGGCAGGCCTTACTTCAATTCCTGATACCCTGTATGAATCAGCCAGGTGTGACGGTGCCAATGCATGGCAATGTTTTATCTATATTACCATGCCGAATCTTCTTCCAACCCTCTATACCATCACGGTACTGGCCTTTCTCAATGCTTTCAAGGTCTTCAGAGAGGCTTACCTTGTGGCAGGCGACTATCCGCATGAGAGTATGTATCTGCTGCAGCATCTGTTTAACAACTGGTTCAGGGACCTGTCTCTGGACAAGATGTCTGCGGGGGCAGTTGTCATAGCGCTGATGATACTTGTTCTGATCCTTGGATTGCAGCGCAGCTGGGACAAAGAGATATAGGGGGCGTATGATGAAACAGAAAATCTTAAAGCGCCTGCTCTTTATTATTCTCTTTCTTATAGCTGTGGCTATCTGCTTCCCGGTCTTTTTCCTGATCGTTGGATCCCTCATGGGGGCAGATGAGCTGAACGCTTATCTGGGTCCGGTTCTGGGAAAAGCAGATGGTTTTGCAGGATGGGCGCTTTTGCCGACCTATCCGACTTTTAAGGCTTATATTCAGCTGCTGCTTGATTCACCGGAATTTTTTGTTATGTTCTGGAATTCCATCAAGCTCAGCGGCATGATACTGCTGCTTCAGCTTATTACCGGTGTTCCTGCTGCATGGGGCTTCGCCAAGCTGAAAGTCCCTTTTAAGAACGTACTGTTTAATCTCTATATTATATTGATGCTGATGCCTTTTCAGGTTACCATGTTGTCCAATTATCTGACACTGAACAAGATCCATCTGATGAACACACCATGGGCAGTCATCCTCCCTGCAGCCTTTTCAACATTTCCGGTTTTTATCATGTACCATTTTTTCCGGAATATTCCCCAGGGCATCATTGAGTCTGCAAGACTTGATGGGGCAGGAAGCTTACAGGTATTCTTTTATATCGGTATACCACTGGGATCGTCAGGCATCGTCTCAGCCATCGTGCTGAGTTTTCTCGATGCCTGGAACCTGATCGAACAGCCATTAACTTTTTTTAAAGACAAGACTTTGTGGCCTTTGTCCTTATACCTGCCTTCAATCAGCCTTGAAAATGCCGGTCTGGCTTTCGTGGCATCGGTTGTTACGCTGATACCATCGCTTCTGGTTTTTCTGGCCGGACAGGATTACCTTGAACAAGGGATTACAGCATCAGCTGTCAAAGAATAAATGAGAGAGGTTGCATGAAAATGAATTTTAAAGAGATCAAGGATTTTAAATTTGATAAGGATAAAAAAACATCACTGCAGATCAAAGCAGTAAAAGGTCTTGCTGTATTTCTGGTTCTGATGTTTCTTCTGACTGTCATATCCAGGGCAGCAGATTCCCTGACTATTGCCAAGGTGAATGTTACATCATCTTCAAGTATGGCCATCCAGCATAAGATCGAGGCTGATGGGCTGATCGCTTCCAATAAGGATATTGCCATATCTGCTGCGCCAGGTGTAAGGATCGCATCCGTGGAGGTGCAGGAGGGACATCTGGTTAAAAAAGATGATCTGATGATCCTGCTGGATATGGATGATCTTCAGAAAAAACTGCTTGAAGCCCAGAAGGCACTTAAAATTCTGGAAGCGACAGCTTCTGACAAAGCTGCAAATGATGCTATCGCAGCACGGGAAGAGCAGAAGACCAGAAATCGTGCATACGAAGATTACGACCAGACCATGCGTGATGCGGCAGATGCTGTAAGGTCTGCAAAAAAAGCTATGAACGATGCGCTGGCTGCCTATAATGCTGCCCAAAAGAGTGGTGGTGAAACAACTGACGACTCAACTGTTCGTGATCAGCTGGAGAAGGCAAAAAACGAAAAAAGTGCTCTTCTTGACAGTGCCAGGAAAGAACTGGATGCTGTTGAGAAAGATATTGAGGCAAAAAAAGAGGAACTGGTTGAACAATACGTTATTGAAGAGGTGAACACTTTAATAAGTAATAACGCTGGCAAGATCAACAGTGAAACGGATTCCCGTTACAATGCAATGGCTGAAACTGCGGATGAAACCAGCGAAACACAGTCTTGGGACGAGATACACCTTCAGGTAGAGGATGAATTCAGGCAGCAATATGAGGCTGATATCAGAAACAGCTCGATTGATATGAACCGCCTGACGATCAAAGCATCTGACGAAATTGATAAACAGTACGAAAAAACACTGAAGAATGCTGAGCAGGCGGTTGCAGATGCTGAATCAACGCTTTTAGAAGCTGAAACGGCTTTATCCGCTTATGACGATGAGCAGGCCGCAGCTGCTGCAAACAGTAAAGATGCTCAGCTTGCAGAACTTTACAGTGCTTATGAAGAGAAAAAGGCCGCTTATGAAGAAAGTGTCAAGGCCTACAATGACACTCAGAAAACGGCTGACAGAGGCCTTCAGGATCTTGATAGCACACCTACCGTGGATACAGTAACAGATCTTACAGCTGAGGACGAGAAGGGTCTCAAAGAGCTGGAGGTCAAAGAGTATCAGGAACTTGTTGAAGCTGAAGGTAAGATTAAAGCGCCATCTGACGGGCTTGTGACGAAAGTAGTCGTCTCTGCAGGTGAAACAACCCCTGAGGATACAGCTATCCGTATTTCTGACCAGTCAGCCGGCTACAGATTTACAGCAGCCATTGATAAGGATGATGCAAAATATCTGAAAGCAGGAGACAAGATCTCTCTGGTGATTGGCAATGACGTTACGATTGACAATCTTCCGATCACAAAGCTGGAAGCATCATCTGAAAGTAAAGACAGCTTTAATGTCATTGCGGATATTCCTTCCAAAGTAACCAAGATCAGCAACTTTGCCACAATGAGTGTGGTGAGGGAAAGTGAGCGCTACTATACCTGTGTGCCACTCAATGTCCTTCACAGTGATTGTAACAGTTTTTATGTCTATGCAGTTACAAGTAAAGAATCCGTGTTGGGAAATGAAACTACGGTAAAGAAGGTTGAGGTGCAGATTCTGGATAAGAATGCGGAATATGCAGCTATCGACGGTTATTTCGACTGGGATCAGCAGTTTATCCTCTCCTCCAATAAATCACTGAATGATGGAGATCGTGTCCGCATTCAGAATGCTTCTTCAGAGCAGGAAGGCGGCGAGTGATGAGATGGATCAAAGCAGCCTTAAAATACATGCTGCCTGCTCTGCTGATCTGGTGCCTGGGACATGCTTTTTATCTGTCATCTGCATTAACAGATGACAGGCCTCCGGTAATTTATTATCTGGAAGACGGTATGTCCCTGGCCCAGCTGAAGGATATGAAAGAATCTGAAGATGCGCTGGATGATGCGGTTCCGTTTTCATCCTACGGACGTCTCGAGCATCAGTCTTTTGATAATCCTGAACTCGGCCGGTCAGTTACCGGTCCTGCTTTGTTGCTTTTTGGTGATTCATCATTAATCTTTCATTCTACAGGTGAGCTGTTTGCGGATGATAAAGACGGCTGTCTTTTAAGTACGGAAGCTGCCTGGCAGCTTTTTGGAGAATCCTATGTTGATCGCGGTTTTGTCAGCTG
>CAMOMM010000127.1 GCA_946619805.1 uncultured Bacillota bacterium
GGCAACTCTGGGTTATGCCGGACATGGCAATACCATCAGATATGAATACGGTCTTTTCAAGCAGAAGATTGAAAACAACAAGCAGGTCGAAGTACCTGACATCTGGCTGAAGATCGGTAACCCATGGGAAATCAGAAAGCCTAAGCATGCCGTAGACGTCAAGTTCTACGGTCAGATCGAGACCAACTGGAATGAAAGAGGCAAGATGGAAGTCAGACACATTAACGCTGAAACCATCAGAGCCGTACCATATGACATGCCGGTTGTCGGCAGGGGCAACAAGGTCGTTAACTCCTTAAGACTCTGGAAACCGGAAGCCAGTGAAGATAATCCGGTCGGCAGAGACTTCATCAGATATCTGAATGATGTCAACAGAATCTGCCAGAACGTTTATCCTGATGACAGTACTGAAGTCGGCAGAGAACTCAGACTGAAGCAGGAGTATTTCTTCGTGTCCGCCGGTACGCAGACAATTATAAAGTCACATCTGGAACATTATCATACCCTGGATAATCTGCATGAGAAGGTTGTCATTCAGCTTAATGACACCCACCCGATCATGATCATCCCTGAACTGATGAGGATCCTGATGGATGAATATAACTATGGCTGGGATCAGGCCTGGTACATTGTTACCCATACAGTTGCCTATACCAACCATACCATCATGCATGAAGCTCTGGAAAAGTGGCCGGTAAGCGTCATGGTCAAGCTGCTTCCTAGAATCTACATCCTGATTCAGGAAATTGACCGCCGCTTCAGAAATGAAGTCATCAACAGAACAAATGACTACAACCTGTGTGAAAGAGTAGCCATTATCAGAGATAATCAGGTCCATATGGCTCATATGGGTGCTGCCTGCTGCTTCTCCGTTAACGGTGTTGCCAGAATTCATACCGAGATCCTGAAGAATGACGTAATGAGAGATTTCTATCAGATCTTCCCGGAAAAGTTCAACAGCAAGACCAACGGTGTTACTCACCGCCGCTGGCTGGTATATTCCAATCCTCAGCTTACCAAGGTCATTACCGATACGATCGGCGATGGATTCATCGATAATCTGGATGAACTGGAAAAGCTCAAGGCTCACATCGACGATCCGATCCTGCAGGTCAGATTTGCCGAGGCCAAGATGGCCCGCAAGAAGATCCTGGCCAAGTATGTTTACGATACTCTGGGCATTGAGGTCAATGTCAATTCGATCTTTGATGTCCAGGCCAAGAGACTGCACGCCTATAAGAGACAGATGCTTAACTGCATGCATCTGATCAGTCTGTATTTCAAGATAAAGAGCGACCCTAACTTTACAATGGTTCCGCGTACTTTCTTCTTCGCTGCCAAGGCAGCTCCGGCTTATGTATACGCCAAGCAGGTCATTCAGCTGATCAACCGCATTGCGGAAGTTGTCAACAGAGATCCGCAGGTCAACAAGTTCTTCAAGGTAGTATTCATTCCTAACTACTGTGTATCCATTGCGGAAATACTGATGAACGCTGCCGATGTATCTGAACAGATCTCAACCGCCGGTAAGGAAGCCAGCGGTACCGGCAACATGAAGTTCATGATGAACGGTGCCATTACAATTGGAACCATGGATGGGGCCAACGTTGAGATCTATGAACGTGTCGGAGATGAAAACATTGTCATCTTCGGCAGAACCGTAGAAGAATTAAGAGAACTGAGAGTCAGAGGCTACAGTTCAATGAGATTATATGAACAGAATCCGGAAATCAGAATGATCCTTGATTCACTGATTGACGGAACCTGGAATGTCGGACCGGATGACTTCAAGGTCATCTACGACGATCTGCTGTACCATAACGATGAATACTTCCTGCTGGAAGACTACCAGGCATACTGCCAGGCTCAGGAAAAGATCTCCAACATGTACAAGGACCAGGAAAACTGGAACAAGATCTGCTTACGAAACATCGCCAGCAGCGGATTCTTCAGCTCAGACAGAACCATCGAAGATTACAACAGAGATATCTGGCATCTTAACAAGGTAGGTATCTAAATGGATGACGGTCTGGTCAGGGCATATCTTGATGACTACCGGGAAATAGAAGTAATTATAGACAAGAAATTCTGTGAGGGAAAAAGTGAAGTTTTCTACCTCATGGATGGCATGGAGGCTTATCCTCTGGAACTTGTCAGTTCCCGGGAGCATATTACCTATTATTCCTATAAACTGAAATACAGCGGGGACATAGACGTTGGCACGGAATACCAGATAATGGTAGCCAACGCCTTTAAGTGTGTCCTGCAGTACCGCTTCATCGTCAAGACGGAACGATTTGATCAGCAGTTCGGCTATGACGGTGATGATCTGGGTTCTACCCTGACAGACAAGTACACCAAATTCGCTCTGTGGGCGCCAACAGCTTCCAGAGTAAAGATAGAAATAGAGTACGGTGACAAACGGAAGACCGTTGACATGCACCGTACGGAAAAAGGCGTATTCCGTCTTACCATAGCTCCAAGATGCATTGGAGCTGTTTACCGTTATCTGGTCAGAGTCAATGGCCAGTGGCATCAGGTCAATGACCCTTATGGCAAGGCTTCCCTGGCCAACAGCGAGCGAAGTGTGGTAGTTGATCCTGAAAGCTACAGAGTAGAAAGACTCCATCTGCCGGAACTGTGGCGTTACAGTGATGCGGTCATTTATGAGACCAGCGTCAGAGACTACAGTGAAGAAGGCACTTTCAGGGGAATGATCAGCAGACTTCCTTATCTCAAGGATCTGGGTATAACCAGTCTGCAGCTGATGCCGGTAAATGACTTCGGCAGTGTTGATGAAAACAATCCGGAACTGTTCTATAACTGGGGCTATGACCCGGTACAGTACTTTGCTCTGGAAGGAAGCTATTCTTCCAATGTCAGTGAACCGCTGCAGATCCTTACTGATTTCAGGGATCTGGTTCTGGAAGCACACCGTCAGTGCATCAGGATCAATCTGGATGTGGTCTTCAATCATGTCTATTATCTGAAGACATCCATTTTCAACCAGACCGTTCCTTATTATTTCTTCCGCTATGACAGTGAAGGAAGACTTTGTGACGGTACCTATTGCGGCAATGACGTTGACAGCAGCAGATACATGGCCAGGAAGTACATCATTGACGTGCTGAAATACTTTGTCAGCCAGTTTGACGTTGACGGCTTCCGCTTTGACCTGATGGGCATTCTGGATGTCGAAACCATGAATCAGGCTTATGAGACCTTAAGAACACTCAAGTCCGATGTCATGCTGTATGGTGAAGGCTGGAAGATGAATACGGCTCTGAAGGAAGAGGAGATGGCCTGCAGCAGCAACAGTTCATTAATGAAGCAGATCGCCTTCTTCAATGATTCCTTCCGTGACACCATCAAGGGAAGTACCTTTGATGCTGCCCTGAAAGGCTACGCTACCGGTAAGAAGAATCTGACGGAAGAAGCCTGTGATCTGATGAAGGGAGCTACTTACAGCAGGGCGGAACAGTCAGTCAACTATGTGGAATGCCATGATGACATGACAGTATATGACAAGCTGGCGGTTTGCTGCCGGGAAGAAGACGAAGACAGGATCAATGACCGTGTCAAGCTGTTACTGGGCATGGTGATACTGGCTCAGGGAATACCGTTCATTCACAGCGGACAGGAATTCTGCCGCAGTAAATACGGCATGTCAAATACCTATAACCAGCCTGATTCCGTCAATAAGCTGAAGGAAGAAGACAGGGAAAAGCATAAGGATATCATTTCCTACGTGAAGACCCTGATCAATATCAGAAGAAAATACCGCATCAACAAGAACGCGGATCATATCGAAACAGACGTGGAAACTGAAGCTGTCAGAGGCGTTATCATTTACAAGGTCGCCAGCTGCAGCGGCAATACCGATCTGACCATCATCATCAATCCGACAGATAAGACTTTTGACTATCGCTTTGACGGTTATCAGAAGCTGCTGTTTGACGGTCAGCGCAATCCGGGAATCGTTGGCTCCATTGTCTGTGTCAGACCGGTTTCCATAACCATTCTCGGGAGCAATATCGATGATTAACGCTACCTGGGATGAATTCCTCAACGAGGAATTTCAGAAACCGTACTTTAAGGAACTCTCCGCGTTTTTAAAGCGGGAATATGAAACCAAAACCATTTATCCTCCCAAGAAGGAAGTATTTTCTTCCTTTTACTTTACCGACATGGACAAGGTAAAAGTAGTAATATTGGGCCAGGATCCCTACCATGAACCGGGGCAGGCCTGCGGCATGTGCTTTGCGGTCAAGCCGGGTGTCCAGTTGCCGCCTTCCCTGCAGAACATCTACAAGGAGATACAGGATGATCTGGGTATTCCGATGAACTATAACAACGGTTATCTGGT
>CAMOMM010000128.1 GCA_946619805.1 uncultured Bacillota bacterium
AGTTTCTTATAAAAATTCTTTTTTTACCAGTGAACTAAATGGGGTCCACTCTCAAATAAAGGAGTTTTTTTAACAAAAACTCCTATTTTTGGTCATTGGTGGAGATGAGGGGAATCGAACCCCTGTCCAAAACGTGTCCCACATTCAGACGCCTACAGTTTAGTCTGCCAAGGTTAACAGGTATCTATCTGGCAGACAGTGAATAATACCTGTTTTGCTGATGAACTTCATCCCGGTTTATCAGCATCGCCGGAACTGATCCTCTGGCTTTGACACCACACCTATACCCAGAGGAGCAATATAGGGTGACGGCTGCGAGCCTATAAGCGGCTACTAAGCAGCAAATGCAAACTGACGATTGTCGTTTATTTTTAGGTTCTATTCTTGAGGTGAATAACGCCACTGCAGTCCGAATCCAACAACGCCCTGTCGAAACCAAGACATCCCCATTGGACCTTAATTATAATACCTGATACCTGATTGTGTCAAGGTCTCAGATGGGCCTCCCTGGTATAGCTGCTTAGTCTGAAATACAGAGTGGCAAATATACCGGAAAGAGTATAACCGAACAGGCTTGATAAATAGATAACTCTGATATCAAAAGTGAGCTTCATGCCGATGTAGACAAACAGATAACGGCAGATGCACTGTGACAGTACTGACAGTAACATCGGTATTCTGACGTTGCCGGAAGCACGGCACGCTCCGTTATACATGTGTGAATATACCAGCGGAATGGATGAGAATATGGTGTATCTGGTCATGGCCACGCCGACTTCTATTACCGTAGGGTCCTTGTCAAACATGCTGACAAACGGCTTTGCGGCAATAAATACCACGATGCAGCATACCAGCGTTATGGCTGCTCCGATCATGTTGCATATTTCAATGCCTTTCTGGACTCTTTCGTATTCCTTAGCTCCCAGATTCTGACCGACATAGTTAGTCAGGATTACCGTAATGCTCTGCATCGGCAGGCGCACCCAAACGGCAACCTTATTGGCTACACCGATACCGGCTATTACTTCATTAGGGAACAGATTGACATGTGACTGGATCATCATCTCTGAAAAGGCAATAAGTATGTTCTGGAATGAAGCCGGGATGCCCAAAGTCATCATACGGCTCATCATCTTCTTATCGGGATGCAGTTTCAGAATATTAATGGTCAGATTTTCATCCAGCGAAGTCAGGCTGCGTAAAGCCAGAATATCCGTTACCAGCTGTGATATGACTGTTGCCAGGGCAATGCCGATGACTCCCAGATCAAATACCTTTACCAATACAATTCCCAACAGGATATTGAGTACACATGATACCATCAGGAAATAGAGCGGATGTCTGGAATCCCCCAGGGACCTCATTACGAAGAATGACATGTTATAAATGAATACAGCCGCTGATCCAATCAGATAGACTCTCAGATACTTTTCCGCCTCAACGTAAAGACTCCGGTTAACATTGCTGACCTTCATTAACAGCGGAGTAAAGATCTGCCCTGCTATCGTAAACAGAATACCGCCAACTACCGCAACCACCAGTCCGGTATCAACTGCCCTCTGCACATTCCTCATGTCCCTGGCACCATAGTAATTGGAAACCAGGATACCGCAGGCGGTAGACAGGCCATAGAAAACATAGGAAGCTATGATGGTTATCTGGCTGGTAGCACTGATGGCACTTAAGGCATTTGTGCTGATCAGATTCCCGGCGATCATGGCATTTGTCAGGTTATAGACCTGTTCAAATACGCTGGCCAGGATAATAGGCCAAACAAAAAGTAAAAGCTGTTTCCAGATAACTCCCTTGGTTAAATCAACATTACTTTTACTCCGCATAAACTACCTACCCCTATAAATACTTAAATATTATACCCCATTTTCTGCAATTGTCGAAAGACAAGATGCAATGGAAGCCCCATTACTGTATAGAAGCTTCCTTCAATTCGGGATATGTAGACCGATGCCCAGCCCTGTATCGCATAGCCGCCAGCCTTGTCATATGGTTCAGAAGTATCAACATAGCGCTTGATTGCTTCTGTTTCAATTTCATCAAAGTGAACATCCGCAGCATCATAATCAACATACTCCCCATCAGGCGATATGATGGCCAGAGCAGTAACCACACGGTGCCGGCGTCCTGAAATCAGGCGGATCATCTTTTCCGCCTCCATTTTATTATGAGGTTTCCCCAGTATTCTACCGTCAACCTCTACAATTGTATCACTGCCGACAACAACACACTCCGGATTGTTCTTAAAAACATTAAGAGCTTTCATTCTGGCTACACTCATAACTCTCTCTTCTATAGAGAGATCAGGATCCATGATTTCATCTGAATCAGATACGATTACTTCAAAATCCAGATTAAGCTTCTCCATTATTTCCTTACGGCGCGGGGAAGCAGACGCCAGTATTAACTTTCTCATATCAGTCTGCCTTCAGTTCCAGTATCATATCACGTAATTCAGCAGCCCTTTCAAAGTCCAGGATACGGGCAGCCTCTCTCATTTCCTTTTCCAGTCTCTTGAGCAGTTCTTCCTGCTCTCTGGCATTCTTCTTCATCTTCCTGCTCATGTACTTCATGGCCATTTCATGAGTTTCCCTGGAGTGGATGGCTTCTCTGATCTCCTTCTTAATTGTAGTCGGAGTAATGCCATGCTCACGGTTAAAGGCTTCCTGAATGCCCCTTCTTCTGTTAGTTTCATCAATGGCCTTCTGCATGGATTCAGTAATGGTGTCACCATACATGATTACCGTGCCGTCAACATTACGGGCAGCACGTCCGATCGTCTGGATCAGGCTTCTTTCACTTCTTAAGAACCCTTCCTTGTCAGCGTCCAGGATTGCGATCAGTGAAACTTCCGGTATGTCAAGGCCTTCTCTTAACAGGTTAATACCGACCAGTACATCGTACTTGCCTTTTCTTAAATCACGGATTATTTCCGTTCTTTCCAGCGTCTTTGTCTCATGATGCAGATAAGCCACCTTGAATCCCTGTCCTGACAGATATCTGGTAAGTTCTTCCGCCATTCTGACAGTTAAGGTAGTAACCAGTGTTCTTTCATTCTTTCTGACTCTCTCACTGATTTCATAGATCAGATCATCGATCTGTCCCTTGGTCTTTCTGACTTCAATTCGCGGATCAAGCAGACCGGTAGGACGGATGATCTGTTCAATGACGTGATTGTCGACTTTTTCCAGTTCATAATTTCCCGGTGTAGCCGAAACAAAGATTACCTGATTGATCAGACTTTCAAATTCATTAAAGCGCAGAGGTCTGTTATCCAGAGCACTAGGCAATCTGAATCCATATTCGACCAGAGTCTCCTTACGGCTTCTGTCACCGTTATACATTCCTCTTACCTGCGGTACCGTAACATGTGATTCATCAATTACCAGCAGATAATCATCAGGGAAATAGTCAAACAGAGTGAATGAACGTGTCCCAGGTTCACGGAATTCCAGCTGACGGGAGTAGTTTTCAATTCCCGGACAGCTGCCAAACTCTCTTAATGCTTCCAGATCATAAGTACATCTCTGTTCCAGTCTTTCCCGTTCCAGCGGCTTGTTATTGTCTTTGAAGTATTTAAGTCTTTCCTTCAGTTCCGCTTCAATATTGTCACAGGCTTTATTTATGTCAGACTGATTGCGGGCATAACCGGTAGCCGGAAAAATGTTGTATACCGTATATGAATGCAGGGTATTGCCGGTAATGCTGTCAATTTCGCTGATGCGGTCGATCTCATCATCAAACAGTTCCACCCTGAGGATGAACTGATCAGTATAGCCAAGAGATATATCTATGACATCTCCTCTGACTCTGAAGGTTCCTCTCTTAAAATCCAGATCATTACGGCTATACTGGCGGTTTACCAGCAGTCTCAGCAATTCATTACGCTGAATCTTCTGGCCTGCCTTGATGGTAAAGAACATGTCCTTGTACTGCTGCGGATCACTGGAAGCGTAGATACAGGCAACAGATGCCACGATTATGGTATCACGGTGTTCCAGAACAGCGTTACAGGCAGCCAGTCTCAGCATGTCAAGCTCGTCATTGATCATGGCATTCTTTTCAATATAGGTATCAGATTTCGGAATATAGGCTTCCGGCTGATAATAATCAAAGTTGGAAACAAAGTATTCCACATGGTTTTCCGGGAAAAGCTCTTTGAATTCACTGTAAAGCTGCCCGGCCAGGGTCTTGTTATGAACAAAAACCAAAGTAGGTTTATTTACTTTGGCAATTACATTCGCAATGGTAAAGGTCTTGCCGGTGCCGGTGGCGCCAAGCAGAACCTGACATTTCTCATTATTCAGAATTCCCCTGGTCA
>CAMOMM010000129.1 GCA_946619805.1 uncultured Bacillota bacterium
GTCCCATTCTCTTCCCGGCTGGGGCTGATGAACCGGAAATGAAGGCCGCCACCGGCTTGCTGAAGCGGCCGGTTTTTATCATCTCAGCGGCTTTTTCCTCTTCATCACCGCCGATCTCACCGACCAGCAGAACCCCATAGGTATCCTCATCAGCTTCAAACCGTTTCAAGGCATCCTCAAAGGCAAAACACTTTACCGGATCCCCTCCTATGCCCAGGCAGGTACTCTGCCCAATGCCTAAGGCTGTCAGCTGGGCTGCCGATTCATAAGTCAGAGTACCGGATTTGGAGACAACTCCAATATGCCCTTTCTTATGAATGTATCCCGGCATGATGCCAATCTTGCACTGTTCAACACTGGTTAATCCCGGACAGTTAGGTCCGATCAGAACCGTATCGGTTCCCCTCAGAAAATCCCTGACTCTTAACATGTCCAGTACCGGTATTCCCTCAGTAATGCAGACAACCAGTTTGATGCCTGCTTCAGCTGCCTCAATGATCGAATCAGCCGCAAACTTCGGCGGCACAAATATCACTGATGCATTCGCATCGGTTTTTTCTCTGGCTTCCCTGACAGTATTGAATACCGGAACATCCAGCATGCTCTGTCCGCCCTTTCCCGGGGTAACACCGCCAACTACTTTGGTTCCGTATTCCAGCATCTTTTCCGTATGCAGTCTGCCCTGGGATCCGGTAATACCCTGAACGATGACTCTGGTATCAGAATTGATCAGAATGCTCATGCCCGGACCTCCTTTCCGACGTAATCAGCACAATAGCGGGCTGCTTCTCCCAGTGAGTTCGCTGAAATGATCTTCAGTCCTGAAGCAGCGATTATCTCTCTGGCTGCTTCCATGTTAGTCCCTTCGAATCTGACAACTACCGGTACTTTCAGTTCCGTGACCTTAACCGCTTCAATGATTCCCTGGGCAATGACATCACACTTGACGATGCCGCCGAAGATGTTGACCAGTATGATCCTTACTTCCGGATCAGACATGATTATCTCAAACGCCCTGGTTACTCTTTCAACGGTCGCCGTACCGCCGACATCCAGGAAGTTAGCCGGTCTGGCGCCCAGCGACTGGATCATGTCCATGGTAGCCATGGCCAGTCCCGCCCCGTTTACCATGCAGCCGATATTGCCACCAATTGATATGTAGCTGAGTCCCCGCTGCTTGGCCTGTATCTCATATGGATCTTCTTCATTAAGATCTCTCATCTCCTCGATTTCCGGATGACGGTATAAGGCATTGTCATCAAAGTTTATCTTGGCATCCACGGCCTGATAACTTTCATCAGTCAGTAAAGCCAGCGGATTGATTTCCACCAGGGAACAGTCCTTTTCAACAAACAGTCTGACCATGCCGCTGATAATGCCCGCCAGTTCTCTGGAATAAGGTAAACCCATCTTATCCAGGAAGTATCTGACATGGTAATCCTTTAATCCCATGGTCAGTGAAAATGCTGTCTTTATTATCTTTTCCGGAGCACTCCGGGCAATCTCTTCAATCTCCACACCGCCATCCCGACAGCCTAAAAGAACGATCTGCCCAGCCCGGCGGTCAACGGAAACCGCTACGTAATATTCTTCCTTAATGTCTGCTGCTTCAGTGATCAGCAGTTTGCGAACAGTCTTGCCCTTAGGTCCCGTCTGTCTGGTCACCAGAACCTTGCCGAACAGTTCACCGGAAAAATCCCTGACTTCTTCTATGGTATCAGCCTTCTTTATTCCCCCGGCCTTACCGCGGCCTCCTGAATGAATCTGAGCTTTCAGTATGTATGGAGGATTGACTGCCGAGGCGATTTCAACCGCTTGTTCCACAGTCTCAGCCATGCCACCAACAGATACCGGTATGCCATACTGCTTAAACAGCTGTTTGGCCTGATATTCATGTATGTTCATGTTAACCTCCCAGATCCATCATGTTTCCGGCATTAAGTGCCTTCAGATTGATCTCTTCCGTTCCCTTAGGGATCCTGTTTCTGACTGTCTCGGTCAGCTGTTCAAAGGAACAGATGCCCAGGATCCTGTTAACAACTCCCACAGCGACAATGTTGGCCGTCACTGATCTGCCAATCTCATATTCAGCAGTATCGAGGATCGGAAGATGATAAAGTTTATATTTCTCTGCATTCTGCGGAACCTGTACTCTTGAGTCAAGTACAACTATAGATCCTTCCTTCAGGTTTCTGACATACTTGTCAGCTGCCTTCTGCGTCAGTGCCAGCACAAAATCCGGTTCACTTACTTCAGGATAGGAGATCTTTCCCTCAGAGATGACTGCTTCAGCCTTGCAGGCTCCTCCTCTGGCTTCCGGACCGTAACTCTGCATCTGGCAGGCATATTTGCCGGCATTTACTGCCGCTTCAGCCAGAATTACCGAAGCCAGAATGACACCCTGTCCCCCGGTACCGGCCAGGCGTATTTCTGTTCTCTTCATTTATCTGCCACCTGCTTTCTCAATGATCTTTTCATATTCATCTGTATATTCCGGATACTGTTCATCATTGAAGATGCCGGTGATTATCTTGCCCTTCAGTTCTTCTGGACTCATCTTTTCCGCTGCCTTAACAGGAACGCTGTTTTCCTTCTGCCACTGCAGCATCCTTACTGCATCGCCCTTTTTATTCTTGCGGCCATAGTAACTCGGGCATATTGAAGCTACATCGATCAGTGAGAAGCCTTTATGGTTAATGGCCTTCTCCATGACTTTTATGGCTTCCGGTATGCCATAAGCCGTAACTCTGGCCGTAAAGGTCGCCCCGGCTGATTTCGCCAGTAAC
The DNA here is from genome assembly GCA_946619805.1 of uncultured Bacillota bacterium. Classification (GTDB taxonomy): domain Bacteria; phylum Bacillota_I; class Bacilli_A; order Erysipelotrichales; family Erysipelotrichaceae; genus RUG521. The sequence continues at coordinate 2,787 of CAMOMM010000129.1, forward strand.
GGTATGTCAAAGTCTCGGTCAATATTGCCATAAGGAGCCGTGGTAGCGTAATCGCCTGACGGTGTCGTCGGTGAGTACTGACCGCCGGTCATGCCGTAAATGTTATTGTTCAGAACAATGCAGGTTATGCCGATGTTTCTACGGCAGGCATGGATCAGGTGATTGCCGCCAATGGCGGAAATGTCACCATCCCCGGTCAGTACGATGACACGCAGATCCGGTCTGGCCAGCTTGATGCCGGTCGCAAAAGCCAGAGCTCTGCCATGAGTCGTATGGATGGTATCAAAATTCAGATAGCCTACTGCTCGGCTGGAGCAGCCGATACCTGAAACAATTATCGTATTCTTTCTATCCAGTCCGGCGTTTTCGATGGCCTGGCACAGTGCTCTCATGACACTGCCATGGCTGCATCCCGGGCACCAGATATGCGGAAGATTCTCCGTTCTCATTTCTCTTTCAATTAATCTGCCAGGCATGTTACATCTCCTCCGCTTTTTCCGCTACTTCCTCAGGAAGAATGTATGATCCGTTGATTCGGCCGATGAATTCTATTCTGGCCTTATCCCCGGCTACTCTTTCCACTTCATGGACATACTGGCCATGGTTATGCTCAATCACCAGGATCTTACCGCACTGTGTCGCCAGTTCCTTAAGTCTTGTTTCTGCCATCGGCCAGATGGTTACCGGACGGTACATGCCAGCCTTAATGCCCTTTTCTCTTAACATGTCAACGGCTGCTTCGCCAACCCTGGCACTGCCGCCATAAGCCACAATGAGAATTTCGGCATCATCAGTAAGGTATTCATCCCAGGCCTCAATATCCTGACGGTTTCTTTCAATTTTATCCATCAGGCGGTTATTGAGCATATCAGCTGTTCTGCGGTTGTTGGTTGGGAATCCCCAGGTATCATGGGTAAGTCCGGTAATGTTATAGTAATGACCTGACCCGAATACCGGCAGAACCGGAACCAGATTCTCTTCTGCCTTATAGGCTTCATATTTGCCTTCCGGGGCATCAGGCTGTTTTCTGTCAATGATCTCAACCTCGTCATCTATTTCAACCGTTTCCCTTAAATGTCCAATCATTTCATCCATCAGGAAGATGACCGGAGTCATGTATTTTTCAGACAGGTTAAAGGCTCTGATGGCCAGCTGATAGGTCTCAGAGACTGAAGAAGGAGAAAGTACGATGATAGGATGGTCACCATGAGTCCCCCATCTGCTCTGCATGACATCACCCTGCGATGAGGAAGTCGGCAGACCTGTTGAAGGGCCTGATCTCTGCACATTCACTATTACACACGGTATTTCGGCCATGGAGGCATAGCCGATGTTTTCCTGCTTAAGCGAAAATCCCGGACCGGAAGTAGCAGTCATGGCCTTGGTACCGGTAACTGATGCACCGATTACCGCCGCCATTGAAGCGATCTCATCTTCCATCTGAATGAACTTGCCGCCCATCTTCGGCAACAATACAGCACAGCCCTCGGCTATTTCCGTACTTGGAGTGATAGGATATCCGGCAAAGAATCTCATGCCGGCT
>CAMOMM010000130.1 GCA_946619805.1 uncultured Bacillota bacterium
TTATACCGATATCTCATACGAATACGGACAGGCCCCTTCTCTGACCATCAACACCAACAAGACCTTTACCCTGTATCTCAACGGCTGTTCCATCCTTTCAGCTGTTGAAGGCGAATATGTCATGTATGAAAACCACCTGTATCTCAGAAGTCCCAACTATCATTTCTCCGACAAGCCTGAAGAAGACCTGGTATGCTTTGTCATAATGATGGACGGTACCCTGAAGTTTGAAACCGAGCTTAACATCTGTGCTCCGAATTATGGTGACATTTTTAAAAAAAGCGGACAATAGATATTTACCTTTTTGAAAAATGTGTGTATAATAGAAAAGCACGTTGGGAATTAGCCAAGCGGTAAGGCAACGGACTCTGACTCCGTCATTGCAAAGGTTCGAATCCTTTATTCCCAGCCAATAAAAAATCAAGCCTTGAAAAAAGGCTTTTTTTGTCGCCCTGATACCAGGTATGTTTTATTTTTCATAATTTGTGAGTGTTTCTTTCAGAGATAAACATAAAGACTGTTTTGGAATCATTATTCATAAAGTATAATGGAATCAGAGGTACAACAATATGTTAATAAAATCAAACAGAATCTATTTTGAAGACGGATGCCGCAGCGGATATCTGGTTATTGCCGGTAAGAAAATTATCGGTTTTCTTGATGGAAGAGCCAAGGTAAAGGATTACGTTGATTATTCCGACTACCGCATTATTCCAGGGATCTTTGATACTCATAACCATGGCACTCACGGTTATACTCCTAATGGCTTCAGCAATGGTGAAGAAGAAATCAAGCATTATCTCAAAGCCCTTGCCAGTACCGGTGTTACCAACATCTTCCCTACCATGGCATATATGGAAGGAACAGATAACTATGCCAGAATCAGACACTTATATGGCCAGCAGCTTGACGGTGCAACCATCCTGGGCATTCATTCCGAAGATACGGAAAGACTGGGCCACAGAGTCGGTGAAAAAGGCATCCCTATCGGTGAATTTCCGGTAGACATGGATCTTGTCAGAAATACCTGGGAGAAGTCAGGCGGCTTGCTGAAACTGTGCGGAATCGCTCCGGAAAAGGAAAATGCTCAGGAAGCAGTTGACTATCTGAATGATAAAGGCGTAAAGGTAGCCTTCATGCATTCCGAAGCCTCATACCGGGAAGCCAAGGAAGCATTCGATAAAGGCGGTTTCTTTGTTTCCACTCATACCTGCAACGTTATGAGAGGAATACATCACAGAAACATGGGCGGCCTGGGTGCCTGTCTGCTAGACCCTAATCTGTATAATGAGATCATCTGTGACTTCATGCACGTTTCTCCGGAAATGCTGCAGATCATCTTCAAAGTCAAGGATAACATGGATAAATGGATTATGATCTCTGATAACGTTCAGGTTGCCGGTGCCCCTGTCGGCAGATACCGCAATGAAGATGATACCCGCGAAAGAGTCATCACCGAAGAAGGATTCTGTCTGGAAACCACAGGCAGACTGTCAGGATCCAGCAAGCCTGTTCTGTATGGCATTGCCAACCTGGTTGAAAAACTGGGCATGCCAATTGAAACAGTCATCAGAATGGCTGCACTTAACCCTTGCAGAGCTTATGGATTTGACAAGGAAAAAGGTTCAATCATGTTGGGCAAGGATGCTGACCTCGCTGTAATAACTGATGACTACCAGTGTGTGGCAACCTATGCCAATGGCAGAAAGGTATACGACTGCAAGACAGATACTGATCTGTTTAACCCTGAATTCATCGAAAAATATCAGATAAGAGACTGAACTGATCTTTCCAAACAAAAACTGGATCATGAAAACATGATCCTTTTTTATTGCCGATTGAATGCATACAGGAATAAATAAAAGAGTGTTTACCAGGCACTCTCTTATTCTTATTTTTTTCAAGAAGGGGGAAATGGGTCTCTTCTTATTTGACCTACCTAATTTATACAATAACAATATGAAATGAATGTGAAATATAACAAAAATTCAGGAAAATGTTTTCTTTTTTTTCATTTCATATAAAAGACTGCATTTCTGCAGTCTTTCACTGATTATTTAACAAATTCAATGTAAGCCATTGGAGCAGCGTCGCCACGTCTTACGGTTGTCTTGACAACTCTTGTGTAGCCGCCCTTACGATCAGCATAGCGTGGTCCGATTTCTTCGAACAGCTTCTGTACTGCTGTCTTACCGGTCTTGCCTACTGGTACGTCATGAACAAATGCGAGTGCCTGTCTTCTGGCATGTAAGTCGCCTCTCTTAGCCAGAGTAACCAGTTCATCAACAACTGTCCTCATTTCCAGAGCTTTCTTTTCAGTTGTTTCGATCTTTTCATATACGATCATATCAGTAGCAAGGTTACGGAATAAAGCCTTGCGGTGATCTGCCTTACGGCCTAATTTACGATTATGCATTTTCGGGATATCCTCCTATCTTAGAGATCAGTTGTACGGAAACCCTTACCTAAGGCGGCCAGCTTGTCCTTGACTTCTTTCAGGGACTTCTTGCCGAGGTTACGTACTCTCATCATTTCTTCTTCTGTCTTCTGAGTTAACTCTTCAACAGTCTGGATTCCAGCACGCTTCAGACAGTTGTATGAACGTACTGAGAGATCCAGGTCTTCAATAATCATATTGAAGCCCTTTACATCTGCTTCATCAGTTGAATCCTTGATGACATTGCCCATTTCGTTAACACTTTCCTTGATGGATGTCAGTAATTCAAAATGATCAATCAGTATTTTAGCGGATAAGGCAACTGCAGTCTGCGGAGTAATGCTTCCATCAGTCCAGACTTCCAGAGTCAGCTTATCATAGTTAGCTTTCTGACCGACACGTGTCTGGTCAACTGCGAATGTGGCCTTGGTGATAGGTGTGAAGATTGAATCAGTATAGATGGTTCCAATGCCCTGGGATGAACCCTGATAGAGCTTCTTGTTTTCATCTGCACTGACATATCCACGACCCTTACGGGCTCTTAATTCCATTTCCAGCTTACCGCCCTCAGCAACATGGGCAATAACCAGATCTGGATTGAGACAAGTAACACCAGCCGGATATTCGATGTCACCGGCTGTGACAGTCTTAGGACCAACAGCATCTAATCTCAGAGTATGAGATTCATCATCAATTTCAAGAATCATGTCCTTGATATTAAGGATAATGGCTGTTACATCTTCTACTACTCCCGGAATAGCTGTAAATTCATGGAAGACATTATCTATTTTGATTGAATATACAGCACCGCCTGGCATTGCTGATAATAATACTCTGCGCATGGCATTGCCCAGAGTTGTTCCAAATCCTCTTTCCAGAGGTTCTACAACAAACTTACCATAATGCTCATCTTCAACGAATTCTTCGATCTTAAAATCTGCTCTTTCAAATTGTTGCATCAACTATTCCTCCTTGTTCCTATTAACCGCGCGGTCTCTTTGGTGGACGGCAACCGTTATGAGGAATTGGTGTTACATCATTGATTGCAGTAATTGTCAGGCCAGCAGTCTGTAATGATCTTACAGCTGATTCTCTGCCCGGACCCGGACCCTTGACATTAACTTCAACAGTCTTCATGCCATGGTCAACAGCGGCCTTTGCAGCGGCTTCAGCAGCCTGCTGAGCAGCAAACGGTGTAGACTTACGTGAGCCCTTGTAACCGATTGCTCCGGCACTTGACCAGGCGATGGCGTTACCGTGTTCATCACAGATGGTAACGATTGTGTTGTTGAATGTTGAATGAATATGAGCCACACCAGTAGCAATATTCTTACGTACCTTACGTACGCGTCTAACAGTTTTCTTCTGTGCCATAATATACTACCTCCTGCCCTATTTCTTCTTATTAGCAACAGTACGACGTGGTCCTTTACGTGTACGTGCATTTGTCTTGGTTCTCTGACCGTGTACAGGTAAACCCTTTCTGTGACGGATTCCCTTATAGCAGCCGATTTCCATTAAACGCTTGATGTTTAAGTTAGTTTCTCTTCTTAAATCACCTTCGGTTTTGATCTTGTCAATTTCCTGACGGATTGCAGTTTCCTGAGCTTCAGTAAGATTCTTTACTCTGATGGTTTCATCAACGCCGACCTTAGCTAAAACTTCCTTAGCTGTTGTCAATCCGATTCCATAAATATAAGTTAATGCGACTCCCACACACTTTTCACGTGGTAAGTCACCTCCAGCTATACGAGCCATATATCTCTATTTACCTCCGATTAACCCTGTCTCTGTTTGTGTTTAGGATTTTCACAAATAACC